>NZ_JAEQCE010000140.1:0-10688 GCF_020738665.1 Microcoleus sp. PH2017_08_TRC_O_A | reverse complement strand
TTTATTCCTGTAGTTTTAGGACTGTGGACTAAAATTACCAACGTAGATGTCTAACATTGACTACTTTTGGGTAGCTTTGTCCAGGTTTTTACGAGCGGTAACTTGTACTGGTGTTGTTTGCTGAAGCCCGAAATGTTCGTCACCAAGACGGCGAGGGTGCGGCCGATCGTGAATAAATCCGAGACGACAGTGGGCCCTTCTCCTGCTTCCGGTGCGCTGTACCCCACTGTTCCGTAGATGTCCCCATCTAAGTCGTCAATGCGCCGCACCCCACCCATATCGATCAGTTTCACGTCATTGCTTTCGAGCATGACGTTATCCGGTTTGAAGTCGCAATAAACTAAACCTTGCGCGTGCAGGTAGGCAAAAGCGCCGAGAATGCGATGAATGTAGGCGATCGCTTCAGCAACAGGTAACACTCCGCGCGTCTTGCGAATCTCCTTGAGCGTCTGACCTCCAACGTACTCCATAATGATGAAGCCTTCGTTGAGGTGGTTGACGAAGTTGTAAATCCCAACGATGTTGGCGTGTTTGACAGAGGCGAGGAATTGGCGTTCGGCTACAGCAACGGCAGCACTGGCTTCGTCCTCCGTGTTGAGCAACCCCTTAAGAACGACGTAGCGCGACAGACTCCTATCAAATCCCAAATAGATCCAGCCGAGTCCCCCGTAGGCGATCGCACCTTTGACTTCGTACTGGTTAATGACGCGATCGCCTGGTTTGAGGCTGGGAACGAAGGAATACTTATGACCGCACTTCGGACAAAACCCTCTTTCCCGACTTAAAGCGTTGTTGCAACTGGAACAGAAGCGTTTGTTTTCCGGGACGACGGCTTCTACAAGCAGCGCCTTTTCCGGTTCAGTGGAAGGGAGTTCCGGAATCGACACCAATCCCGCACCTAATTGTTTGCGGCTGCTTCTAGAGGCGCTACCCGTGCGCCGGGAACTGCGGCTGCTTGCGGAGGATGAACCCGTCGGCGTACTGGCTGTGGGTGAATTGGTTCTCGATAAGCTCGCGTTCGATGCAGTGGGGAGAGGGGAGGAAAGCAGCCGTTCAGCGGTTTTAACGGCAGCCATGCCGCAGACATCACAATAGCCATCCTCGATCGTTCCCGTACAACCCGATTTTTGGCATTTATCGCCATCCATTATGACAGATTTCCTTAAGAAAGAATTGGTGTATGGTGGATTCTTTCAGTATGCGCGACGAACCCAAGTTCAGGGATATTTGGGATAGCTTTGCAATGGAATTTAACGAAATTTAACGATTCGATCGCCTTTTAGACAAGGGTTTTAGAATTTAGTTTGCGATCGGCCACACAAACGAGACAGAAATTCTCATATTGCGGTCATTCTGTTAATCCTTTTTATCTAAGGAATAGAAATTTGTGGGATGGGCGGGAGAGCCCGTGCAGAAAGGACGGGCGGGACGCCCATCCCACAACAATCATCAAAGTGTAAGTTATTAAATTTTCATTCCTAAAAAAGCCACTATTTTTAATAAAGCTTCACGATAGATTTTTTTGCCATCAGCATTGAGGTGAACGCCATCCGAAGTCAAATTAGCCTTCAAAGCTTTACCTTCAAATAACGGCTGCAAACCAGCTTCATCAATTGATAAATTTTCAGCAGCAGCAACCTGGCGAATCAACTGATTAAACTTATCGACTCTCGGAATCGGAGCAGCAACAGTAATATCGCGACTGGCCTCAATAGTGGAATAAAAAGCTGGCATCAAAATCACCTGTTTCGCCCCCATATCTTTTTTGACAGTGCTAATTATTTGCCGCATATTTTTCACAAATTGTCCGTCCATAGTTCTGTAAATAGCATCGTTTGTCCCGAGAGCAACAATCGCGCGATCGCACTTAACTTGAGCAGCAGTTAAAAACTTAAGCTGTTCCAACTGAGAAATCGCAGTCAGGCCAGAAATCGCAAAATTGAAAGAATTGTCACCCAGATTATTCCCCAGCATCGAAGTGATGGAATCTCCAAAAAAACAAGTTTTTATCTGCGTATTCTGAGTCACAGCAACTTGATACTTTACCTCATCTTGCCACCAAGACTGAGAACTCAGCGTATCCGTCGGCAATTCCAGATAATTTGCATTCGCCATTACCAAAATTCTGCCCAAATAGCCCCGCTTCCCTGTGTAGATTAAGATAATAGATAGCAAAACTACATTTAACACAATCGAAAATATAAAAACATTTTTCATTTTTTTCTTCCCAACGCACAATCTATTATTGTCATCTAAAAAAGGTTTGTAGTGAGGACTTCAGTCCTTATTTTTGCGGGTCAAAATGCTCACTACAAACGATTATCAAAAAAATTTTCTTTATTTTATTCTAGTCTGATGCCGACTTGCATTCCTCACTACAATCAAATTCTGAAACATTTCTTCTCTCTTCTCTTCCTCTCTGCGTTCTCTGCGCCCTCTGCGGTTCAAAAAAAACAATTCTGTATGTAACGCGAATCTTAAAGCATAACTTTTAACCTTCAAATCCCGTGACTTTTTCCAAGCACCCAACTGCGGCGAAAAATCCGAGCCAAAGTCGATTCTTCCAACGCAAAATAGATCGGGCGGCCGTGCGGACAAGTGCGCGGATTGCGAGTTTGCTGCCATTCATCCAACAAATTTTGCATTTGGGAAAGATTGAGAGGAGTACCATTGCGAATAGCGCTGCGACAAGCAGTAGCAACTTGAGCAGCTTGCAAATCTGCGACTTTACTGAGTTCAAAAAGCGCATCCGCACAGTCATCTCGATCGACCAATAAATCCGGTACTTCCCGTGCCGCCCATAACTGTTCGCCAAAACTTTCTACTTCCAAACCCAAGCGGGACAAATTCTCAATTTGCAGGGCAGATAATTGACTGAGAATCACTGGTTTTTCTAGAGATTTTAGCTGCCAATCAGCGCAGATACGTTCGTACAAAACGCGCTCGTGAGCGATGTGCTGTTCGACTAACCACATTCCGCTAGAGTGTTCTGCAACAATGTAAGTATTGTGAACTTGAGCGATCGCCCTCAGTTCCATCAATCCTATTTTACGACCTGTTGTCTGTTCGTCACCGCCATCACTCTTTCGAGCTGAAGTCCCCACACTGTAAGCACTTTTTTGTTCTGATGCTTTCAACAACTGTCCCACGCGATCGGGAATTGGAGGATCTGCTAAAACCTCATCATTCAGGTGCAAAGCCCGATCGATTGCCGCGCCAACTTGTGCTTGCCAAAAACTCGGATCGTGCAGATAAATTTCCACTTTAGCCGGGTGGCGGTTCCAGTCGATTTCCGAGGGGGAGAGTTGTAGGTGAACAAAACACACGGGATAGCGATCGCGCGGACAAGTGCGGGCGAAGGCGCTGAGAATAGTTTGCTCTATTTCGGGCGATCGCACAACCCGCCGATTTACTGCCACCTTAACCCAATCCGGCCGCCTGCGGTGACAGCGATCGGGCAAACCAATTACTAACTCCAAAGACTGGGAATTGGGAATTGGGCATCGGGCATTGGGCATTGGGAATTGATAATTGTGGTTGTTTGTAGCTCCCACAAGTTGAGTTTCTACCAAAAAAATTGCAGCTTTCTGATTCTCAGGACTCGCAGGCAAATCTAACTTTAAATATTGTAAATCGCTCGATCGCACGCCGCGCACAAACTGAGGTAAAATCTGTTCCGCTGTGCTCGCCGAAGTTATGTAAAAACAAGGCGCATTTGCTTGGCGCAACTGCCAATTAACGTAGGGGTGACAAATTGCAATTTGCTGGAGGATTGATTGGATCGATCGCATTTGCTGTGCCGGCGACAAAAAAGTGCGGCGCACGGGCCAATTGCCAAACAAATTAGCCACAGTCACCACCGTGCCCGGAGCAATTGCCACTGTTTCCAGCTCCACAGCTTCCCCAGCGTTGTTGTAAACTACCCGCCAGCCCGATCGAGCATTTTCAACTCCCGGCTGGTTCAAAGATGACTTCTCAACTCCCCCCCTTGTTAAGGGGGGGCTAGGGGGGGTTTCCGCAGACTGTCGATTTTCCCAATAATCTCCGAATCCCAAATCGTTGGGCCTGCTCAAAACCTCCAAACAGCCCAACTGAGCCAAACTGTGCAAAGCTTCACCGCGAAATCCCAAAGTAGCAATTTTGTAAAGGTCAGCTTCCGTGGTAATTTTGCTCGTACTGTGAGGCGAAGCCGCCTGCTGCAAGTTTTCCCGATCCATTCCCGTACCATTATCGGCAACTTGCACCCGCCATTGTTCGGGCCAAACAGACACAACGATGCGAGTTGCGCCAGCATCCAGAGAATTTTCTACTAATTCTCGTACCGCAGCGGCGATCGAGTCAATAACTTCGCCTGCGGCAATTAAATCGATAACTTCTGCGGGTAAGGTTTGAATAGTAACTGGCATCAGATTTTTAGCGGTTCGTTAATTCAATTATACCTGATTCTGCCACTCCATACACACGATCGCGATCCGCCCAAAAACTGGTAATGTTCCACATAGTTAAGTCGTAGATGTTCCCAACATTTTAGACAAAAGTTCAAGCTCCCAGATTCACTTGTGGGGGCAACTATCCAATCTCAAACTTGTCCTGAGCATCTTGTCCTGAGCGTAGCCGAAGGGAGCCGAAGGAAGTCGAACAATCTCAAATCGATTAAATGATTGATTGAAGTCGGTGGTGACAAACAAACATTACTTAAACTCCACAGACTAACTGATGACTTTTGGCAAGCGGATGTAAAAAGTGGTTCCTTTTTTGTTTTCCGACTCATAACTAATTTCCCCTTTGTGAGCATCAACAATCGACTTAGCAATCGCCGTTCCCAAGCCAGTACCAGTCCGCTTGCCATAGGTTATAAACGGTTCAAATAACTTGTCCTTGATTGATTGCGGAATGCCAGGGCCGTTATCATAAATGCTAATTTCTGCCCAATCCTCACTTTCTGTCAGCATAATCTCTATTCGGCCCCCGCGTCCGCCAAAAGCTTCAACAGCATTCCCAACTAAATTTTGTAAAACTCGCAAAATCTTATTGTCGTCAGCTTCCACTATCACTTCTGATACCCCCAGCACTAAGTCTACTTTTGCAGCCTCAAAATAAACTCTGTTCAACTTTTCAAACTGCTGCAACGTCTGGATGAGATTAACTGGTTTTTTATTTAATGCAGAGTTCCCACGCGAAAATTCTAATACTTCCTCAGCCATCCCCAACATTCGCTGAACTTGCAACTGAATAAGTTCACACCATTCCTGAGTTTCAGCATCGGGGTGCATTTCTTTGAGCATTTCGCTGGAGAGTTTAATTCCGGTAAAAGGACTTTTGAAATCGTGAATAATTGTGCTCACCATTTCACCCACCAAAACCATTTTTTGTTTGTGTACGAATTGGCTAACATATTGATCCGTGGTAGAGCGCAAATTTTTAATAATGAAACTAAACATTTGCATTACTGAACTGCCTTTAGCAAACTCGAGGTTTGCTATCAATTCTTCGCGGCCTATTTTGGCCAAACTCGATCCGGCAACTGCCACAGCTCTAGCACTGCGAGGCTCTCCGTCTAAAACTCCGAGTTCGCCAAAAAAATCGTCGGGCTTAGCGACAGCAATAGTTTGATATTTACTGTTGTCAATCCGCTTGCTAAACTCGACTTTACCTTCTAAAACTAGATATAAAAAATCGGCTGTTTCTCCTTCTTCAAAAACCACCGTTTCTTCAGCAAAACTTTCCAATACAGCTATTTGGCACAGATGAGCAGCTTGAAGAGGTTCAAAATAAGACATAAATCGATGAGATGCCAGATCCATGTGAAAATACCTGAGGCTTAATTGAAACTGTTTCTTTCTTCTATCTTCGCGCTATAAGCATCGATGCGTTAATAAAATACAATACTGCTGGAATTTGCTGTTATTTTCTGGCATCCCTGGCTTTGAGGGAAGGGTAAGCCTCGATATGGAGAGCCAGACTAGCACAGCGGTACCAGAAATCTCACCAACATTCTAAGTTAATTGACTAAAATACATATATATGATATTTGATCTCAGATTTAAATGGGAAGTGCGATCGCACTTTCGGACACGCCCCCACAAGATTTTAATTGTAGAGAGATGCTGCAATTTCAATGCCGATCGCCTTCGATTACCAAAAATTAACGATCGCCCGACAACACAATCCCAGCATTCTGCCCGCCAAAACCAAAACTCAAACAAACCGCATTTCTCACAAAAGTCGATCGGGCGCAGCGAACAAAATCTAACTCAAACCCCGGTTTTTTTATGCCAGTACAAGGCGGCAACACCTGGTATTTAATACCCATCAAACAAAAAGCGACGCCCAAAGCACCCGAAGCTCCCAAAGTATGACCAGTAGCCCCCTTCGTCGAACTAACAGCAACTCCTTGGCGAAACAATTTCTGAATTAACAGGGCTTCGTGTCGGTCATTTAAATCAGTTCCAGTACCGTGAGCGTGAATAAAATCTATATCAGCCGCCGTTAAATTGCTACGTTTCAAACATTGATTTACCGCCGCGATCGCACTTGTCCCGCCCAACTCCGGCGAATTAGCATGAAAAGCATCATTTGTCAACCCAAAACCGGAAATTAGACCGTAAATTCTAGCGTTGCGGCGCCTTGCCAACTCACTTGATTCTAATACAAATAAAGCCCCGCCTTCGCCGAGCACCAAGCCTTCCCGCTCTTCGTCAAAGGGATAACAGCCCGTGTTTGCCAAAGCACCCATCCGGTTAAATCCAGCCACAGTCAGCGGTGTAATTGGCGCTTCAACAGCACCAGCGATCGCGCGCTGACACTCACCGGTGCGGATTAAATCAACAGCGCGGGCGATCGACTGTAGGCCCGTCGCACAAGCAGCCATCGGCGCCAGCACAGGCCCCATCGAGCCAATTGCCCTCGCCACCGCGATCGCCCCCATGTGAGGCAAAAAGTCCACGAATTGGGCATCGGGAATTGGGAATTGGGCATCGGGAATTGGGAATTGGGCATTGGTAATTGGGAATTGGGAATTGGGCATTGGTAATTGGGCAATTCTCCCCATCTCCCCCTCTCCCCATCTCCCCCTCTCCCCCTCTCCCCATCTCCCCCTCTCCCCCTCTCTTAGCAACAGTTCCAAATTAGCCTGAAAGCCGCGACTAGAACCGATCGCAATTCCGCAATCAGGAATCGGCAAAGTCAAATTAGCATCTTGCAAAGCATCTGCTAAAACAGGCAAAATTAAACTTATTAAATCAGCAGGTTTTGTACCTACCAAAGCCAAAAGTTGCGGTTCAAGTTCTAAAAAAGGTTGATGTTGCCGAATTCCCGACTCCCCAGATAACAATCTTTTCCAGCTATTTTCCAGATTTCCCAACGCTGAAACAAGACCAATTCCCGTAACCACAACATCCATAAGTATCAGTTAGAAGGCAGTAGTTATTAGTTAGTTGTGATTAGTTATTCGTAATCTATGACTTGTTGGTTGTTGATGCGTAGTTATCAGGTATTAGTTTTGGCTTGTTACCAATAACCAATAACTACTACCAACTCCCAACTGTCAACTGTCAACTGTCAACTGTCAACTGACTAACTAGCAGCCTTAAAATTTTCTAAACCCTGGGTCACAGTAGCCTTATCAATCCGATCGCCCGCTTGAATCTTATCAACAACATCCATCCCTTGCTTCACGTAGCCAAAAACCGCATAGCTACCGTCCAAAAACGGCACATCGGTCAAAGTAAAGTAAAACTGAGAAGAAGCCGAATCAGGACTTTGCGATCGAGCCATAGCCACAGCCCCGCGAGTGTGCATCAACACGGGTTTCTGAGCAATCCCAGCTTGTTCTAGCGTTTGGCTGTAAGTCGGGTTCGGGGCATCTTTAGCTTTAATTTCCAGAGGAATCCTGCGTTCGACAGATGTTTTCGGGTCAATAAAGCCCCCAGTTCCCAGCCGCGACGCAGGGAATTTAGGGTCTTTGCCCTGGGGGTCGCCACCCTGAACTACAAAAGGCTGAGGTTCCCGCACCACTCGGTGAAATACCAGCCCGTCGTAGACTCCTTTCTGAATCAAATCGACAAAATTGCCCGCAGTAATTGGGGCATTTGTGCCGTCGAGTTCGATCGTAATCGGAGTACCTTTAACCGTCATCACTACCGTTGCTTTTCCTTGCAAGCGTGGCAAATTGCTAAATTGCGAACTCGCCGCCACAGCAGCAGGAGACGGAGACGGAGACGGAGACAAAGAAATGCTTTCACCCGACGCCGGATTTGGTGTCGGAGTAGAGTTTGCAGCAGGGGAACTACCGCATCCCCCGACAAACAGCGCGCCAATTATTAAAAGTGAGAAGAACCACCGCTGAATTTTGATTTGCATTTGCATTTGTATTTTCACTTTCACTTCATTCAGATCGGGTACATGGCCGGGCGCACTCTAGATTTATCGATTTTGTGCGCCCCGCCGTCCAACCTACAAAACATTACCAATATCAAATCGAAAATCCCAAATCCCAAATCCCAAATCTCTACAGCCCTTCTAGGGACACTTGCAAAAATCGAGCCAATTCGGCAGCTTGATTTTCCACATCAGACAAAGAAATGGGCTGTCCGACTCTTGTCAGGGGAAACTGACGGCGGTCTTTGAGCTTAAGATAAATGCTGCGGCGGGGGCTGAGACCTTCTTTAATATCGACCCGCACAGATTGCACGTCCGATGTCTTGCAAGTAAAATCAAGTTTGCGGTTTTTGCCGGGAAATCCCCAACGGAAGATCCGAATGTTACCTGTTTTGCGATCGAACTCATTGTATCCGCCGCCAACATCCCAGAGAACAGTCAGCCACAGATAAAGCCCCAACAGCAGGGCGCAGACACCGTAGAAACCCATCGCGATGCCTTGGGGGATGAAAATAAGCTGAGTCGGGTCAGCAAAAGGCAGCAGGTTCTTGTGTAAGTAGCTGGAAATGCTCGACAGCAGGAAACCAGTCCCTCCAATGCTGACAACCGTTGCCCACCAGTAATTGCTGAAGCGACGAGATCCCAAAACCTCATAGCGCAGGACAGAATCGATCGAGGTCATTGTTTTTGCAGTCATAAAAAACACTCGGTAAGTGGGAAACTCAGAGTCTTTAGACCTGAAAGGAAAACGACGCAGGGGACTTCAGTCCCCGTCAATCCCCTTTCGGGGGGTGGAGGGGTATGGTTGCCCCTCCAAGGTCGATACAGTTGTATCCTTTCTCCCTTGCGGGGTAATGTTCGTGCAGACCTGGTTATAAAGGCTTGTTAGACCTGCAACACTGTAAAGCGTGACTTTAAAACTGTTTAATTGCAGATGACAGAGCCCAAAACAGGCGTCGCATTCAAGGAGTGTCGTTACCTGAATAACGTCTCCTCGCGATCGAGGGGTCTGGTCAGAACAGCTTGTAATTTCTTACAAGCGAGCGTGGCTTGAGCCTAGAGTTCCTGACAAATTTAAACAGCCTTAAACCAAAATTTTAATTCAACTAGCCTACCTTAGTCTCACTCCGCTGGCGCGATCGCCCAGTCACGATCGCGATTCTGTATCAACTCCTGCTGTTCTAGTTGAAAATTAATGAACTTATAATATATAGTTATGTTAAGTTTAATTAGAAACCTTGGTCTTTTAACAAGCAAAAGGATTTTACCGTAATGACAATCGCAGTCGGACGCGCCGAGAACGAAAGAGGCATCTTTGATGTACTCGACGACTGGCTCAAGCGCGATCGCTTCGTCTTCGTAGGCTGGTCTGGCATCCTGCTATTCCCCTGCGCTTACATGGCGATCGGTGGCTGGTTAACCGGCACCACCTTCGTTACCTCCTGGTACACCCACGGTTTGGCAAGCTCCTACCTCGAAGGAGCCAACTTCCTCACCGTCGCAGTCTCCACCCCAGCCAACAGCCTCGGACACTCCCTGCTGTTCCTGTGGGGCCCCGAAGCACAGTGGGACTTCACCCGCTGGTTCCAACTCGGTGGTCTGTGGGCATTTGTCGCCCTCCACGGCGCCTTCGCACTGATCGGCTTCTGCCTGCGTCAGATCGAAATTGCCCGTTTAGTCGGCATCCGTCCCTACAACGCCCTCGCATTCACAGGCCCGATCGCCGTGTTTGTGTCCGTGTTCCTGCTCTACCCCTTGGGTCAATCAGGCTGGTTCTTCGCCCCCAGTTTCGGCGTCGCAGCAATTTTCCGCTTCCTCCTATTCCTGCAAGGCTTCCACAACTGGACGCTCAACCCCTTCCACATGATGGGCGTTGCAGGCATCTTGGGCGGCGCGCTGTTGTGCGCTATCCACGGTGCCACCGTGGAAAACACCCTGTTTGAAGATGGCGAAGGTGCTAACACTTTCCCAGCTTTTAACCCAACTCAGTCCGAAGAAACCTATTCAATGGTTACAGCTAACCGTTTTTGGTCGCAAATCTTCGGAATTGCGTTCTCCAACAAACGTTGGTTGCACTTCTTCATGCTGTTCGTACCCGTCACAGGCTTGTGGATGAGCTCCATTGGTATCGTCGGTTTAGCATTAAACCTCCGCGCCTACGACTTCGTATCACAAGAATTGCGCGCTGCTGAAGATCCTGAGTTTGAAACGTTCTACACTAAGAACATTCTGCTTAACGAAGGCATTCGTGCTTGGATGGCTCCGACCGACCAACCCCACGAAAACTTCATCTTCCCTGAAGAAGTTCT
>NZ_JAEQCE010000139.1:9604-16061 GCF_020738665.1 Microcoleus sp. PH2017_08_TRC_O_A | reverse complement strand
CGACTCACAAGGTCGCGTCATCAACACCTGGGCTGATGTCATCAACCGCGCTAACTTGGGTATGGAAGTAATGCACGAGCGCAATGCTCACAACTTCCCTCTCGACTTGGCTGCTGGCGAAACCACTCCAGTTGCTTTGGTTGCTCCTTCCATCAACGGCTAAGTTTTAGCTTGAGATAAACAGAAAGCGCCCCTAGAAATAGGGGCGCTTTTTGTTTGGGAAAAATTACAGTTTTAGCGAGATGATCGTTTATGATAATAGAAGGAGCGCGCTAGTTGTAGCTCATGTGCTCTCATAAATCATAAAAGCCTTTATTTATGGAGTCGGCTTCCTATGACAGTCACTACAGAAAATTTAATTAGAGCATTGCCATCGAACAGTGAGGAGGTGATGTTTGGTGAACTAAGTTTAATCAAACACGCCTTAGAAAAGCTGTTTAAATCTGATGAAGCGCGGATTCCTAAAGAAGAACTATTTATTGATGGATTGAAAATTTATGAGGTACTAGAACGGATTAGAGAAGCAAAAGATATACGTCTAAGAGCGGATATTTATTACTCTGAATACAGACCACTTTTAAACGAATTTAAAGCAAAATATAGTGACTTTTTAGCCCGTGATACTTTCAAAGAAATTGAAGATCGTGAAAAATACATGGATGGCTTGAGGGAATTAATCATAGCTCAGGGTTTTATGCTGATTGCGTTTGAAGAAGAAACAGATAAAGTACGTCAATATCGATCGCTATACACGGGTATGGTGAAACTATCAGAGCTTTTAGAAGAATATCTTGTCTACTTTCCACAACACTTAATAGAGTGCATTAAGAATATAGCATTGGCTTTTTTAAATGATTCTAATCTAAAACCCGATCGAGCCAATCAGAACGAGTCAGTTTTTTTATATTTAGTTGGATTAAAAAACACTGCTAGAGCAGTATTATGGCAAATCGAAGAAGACCGAACACAAAATGAAAAATTACATTTGATTGACTCTCCTTATAATCCAATATTTACTCGTGAAATGCAAATTCAGAAAAACCAATCTGCTATGGATTGGGCAAAGTCACGACTTGAGCAAATAGAAAGTATTGGAGAAGAAAAAGGATGGAAATTGTAGAGTGATTCTAATTCTAGATTCTAATATTATTGCTTTGCTGATAACAAATATTGATGAGAAATTGTCTGAAGATCAGAAGCTGACTACGGAGATTTATCAATGCACAGAATGGTTTTATAGACTGTTGTCGAAAGGCGTTTATATAATTGCTTCTGATATCTGTGATTATGAACTTAGACGTGAATTGATTCGGATAAAAAGCAAAAGTATTCAAGAGTTAGATAAACTAAGAGAGTTACTTGAATTTCAAGAAGTAACTTTTGCTTTGCTAGAAAAGGCTGCCGAACTATGGGCGGAGGCAAGAGCTATGAGTCAATCTAATAAAATTAAGGAGAACATTGATGTAGACTGCATTCTGGCTGCTCAATGGTGTCTGCTCAAAGAGCAATTTCCTGGTCGTGAAGTCATTATTGCTACTAAAAATATTAAAGATTTTCAACCTGTTACCGATTGTGATATTTGGCAAAATATTAGTTAATTTATAGTAATTTACGAGTTAGATAAAATGTCAGGTAAACTTCGGATATGCCACAGCATAAGTGCCTTCTATATTCTGCCTTCAGACTTATACCTTGTTTTTAAGCGGGAGGGTGTCAAAATGAAATATAGCTCCTAAGCTGTTAAAGATGCCAGGATTGTTTTGGTTTAGCTGTTCCCTGTTCCAGAATCTCAGCAAAAACAAATGTAGCCGATCGGGAGTAGCTCCTCACCGTGTCAAGCGCTTTATCTCTAACGAGGATTTGTATTATGAAAGATGGACAAGAAGTACGCCACGTCTCCACAACAGCACTCATTGCCGGTGTTTGCGGGTTGGCTTTAGTGACTGGAGGTGGCATTGCTTGGTGGACGGCAAGCCGTTCGCCCACGGCAGACACGCAGTCTTCAGCTCCGACAATCGCTCCGGCGCTATCCCCAAGTCCTGCCCAATCCCCTGCTGTAATTATCCCCGTACCTCCTCCAAATGCTGTGCAGGTGCCACAGGCTCAGACGCCGCAGGTTCAGACGCCTCAAGCTCAGAGACCTACCCCTCTGGCGTCTCAGGCTCTGGCGCCCAAGTCGTCACAGCCGAAGCCTTTGCAGCAGGCTGATGCCCAAACAGTCCAAGTGTACTGGGTTAAAGATGCGATCGGCAAATTTGAGGCAGTTCCTACGAAAGTAGCTGTCAAACAAGCTGATAAGCCTGATGCAACTTTACAAGCTGCTTTTAACACTTTGTTGGCTGGGCCGAAGGATGCAACTGTTTCTAGCGAAATACCTAAAGGGACAAAACTCCGGGGTTTGAGTGTCAAGAATGATGAAGTTTATGTCGATTTGTCGCGTGAATTTACTGCGGGGGGAGGCAGCAGTTCAATGACGAGCCGGTTAGGGCAAGTTATCTATACAGCTACGAGTTTAAAACCGAATACTAAGGTTTGGATCTCGGTGGACGGCAAGCCTTTGGAACTTTTGGGTGGCGAAGGTTTGGAGGTGGCTCAACCGAGTACCCGCCAAAGTTTTGACAAAAATTTTCCCCTTAACTAATTTTTGATTCATTAGTTATTAGTCATTAGTTAGGAGTTATTAATTAGGAGTTAGGAGTTATTAGTTATTAGTTATTAGTCTGAATGCGGAAAATAGGGATTGATAGCTGATAATTGATTGCTGATGATATCGTTGACATTTGGATCGGAATAATAATTTTCGGAGTGCAATTCGAGCGTGTCGCTCGCTTCGGATCGCGAAGCCAAACGTCCCGCACGGCGAGCAGGGTAGAATTCCGTAGTTACCGAATTTGATATAACTGATGACTGATAACGTTCGCGAGCGGGGACGCTCGCACTACCGACTGATGACTGCTGACTGATAACGTTCGCGAGCGGGGACGCTCGCACTAATGACTAATGACTAATGACTAATGACTAATGACTAATGACTAATTTTCAGTGCTTGGCAGTCAGGCTAAATGCCCGAAAGTGGAGGGCTTGCTGTTCGATCCGAGTGGCAAGCCGATCGCACACCATAGTACATAGCTCAAAAATTAACTCGTCTTGCACCTTATAATAGGCTGATGTTCCTTCACTCCGGCGAGTGAGGATACCAGCTTGGAGCATAAGTTTTAGGTGCTTGGAAACATTGGCTTGACTCGTTTGAGTAGCTTCCACCAACTCTTGCACGCATTTTTCTCCGTCGCGAAGCAAGTTCAAAATTCGTAAACGCATTGGCTCGCTCAGAATACTGAAATACTCAGCAACTTGTTGCACAACCTCTTGCGGGACAGGCTGGGATGACTTCATCAAACTCACCGGGGAGAAGTGATCTCGAAATATTAGCATTTATTCTGTCCATAACAATAAAGTAATGCTTCAATCCGGATTAATTCGCATTAAAATTTGACCGTATTCGACAGGTTCGCCATTTTGTACTAAAATTTCCATGACTTGACCGGACACTTCATCAGCATCAATCTCGTTCATCAGCTTCATTGCTTCGATAATACAGACTGTCTGGCTGACTTTGATGCGATCGCCCACATTGACAAAAGGTGGCTCATCGGGAGCAGCAGCGCGATAAAACGTTCCTACCATGGGCGAGATAATTGACACCCATTTGGTATCGACAGGAGCAGAGACGGCAGCAGGAGCTGCGACAGCAGGGGCTGGTGCAGGAGTGGCCGGAGTTGCTCCTGCATTTTGACTAACAGCATCCGGTGGGGCGGCAGTGGGGCTAGAAACAGATCCCAGGGCGATCGTCGGAGCGACACTTGCCGCGGTAGAGAGGGCAGTAACCGTGGCTGGTTCGCTGGCCAGAATGCCTTTGCGTACAGTCAGTTCAAGCTCCCCACTTTTTAATGTCAGTTCCGAAATGCCTGTTTTGTCTAAAACAGTCAGCAGTTCGCAAAGCTGGTTTAAGTCTAATTGCACAGTAGATTCAAGGGTAATTAAGAATTTAAAATTGAGAAATTGGAATCCGGCGAAGCTAGGAAACTTCACCGATTTTGGAGACAAAAGGGGTAGTTTTTAATCTTTGAGCGATGAGCGATGATTTTTTAGCTCTTTAACTAATAACTCACAACTCACAACTAAAAACTAAAAACTCCCTTTTTCTCCGTCGTTTCTATTCTCGGCCGAGGTACTTGTCTTCACGAGTATCAATCCGAATGCGTTCTCCTATCGAAATAAATAGAGGAACCATGATCTGAGCTCCGGTGGAAAGGATGGCCGGTTTACTGCCACCGGTGGCAGTATCTCCTTTGACTCCGGGATCGGTTTGTGTCACTTCCAAGACGACAGAATTGGGTAATTCCACTTCCATGATTTGGTCGTTCCAGCGAAGGATACTGACTTCCATACCTTCATTCAGGTACTTGACACGCTCGCCTATTTCCTTGGCTGTGAGGCGGCTTTCCTCGTAGGTTTCCATATCCATAAAGACAAACTGGTCGCCTTCTTTATAGGTATGCTGCATCGCGCTCTTTTCGAGGTTGGCTTGAGGCAAAGATTCGCCAGCTCGGAATGTGTGTTCCACTACGCTGCCGGTTTGGACGTTTTTTAATTTTGTCCGCACAAAAGCGGAACCCTTTCCGGGCTTGACGTGGAGGAATTCGATAACCCGCCACACGCCGTTATTCCATTCAATTGAAACACCTGGTCGAAAGTCGTTACTGGAGAGCATATAAATTTTTGCGGGCAATCCCGTCGCCATTGGGCACGGGGGAACTATAGTCAGTCGATTTTAGATTTTAGATTTTAGATTTTAGATTCACTCGCAGCTTTGAATCTGGGAGATTGAACCTTGGTCTAAAATTTTGATCTCTCCACGACAGGAGTCTGGGGATTGTATCCGTTTTTGAGCGGGGTCAGCTTAAAGCCGCAGTCTAGCTGACGGCATCAAAAAGCAATTGGCAATTTATTTTACCTTTCAAAGGGAGCAAGTGCTGTACTCCAAGCGAAAAACCTCTGTCTGTTGGACAAGGAGAGGGAACGGATGTAATGGAGAGAAGGCGATCGCGCGCTGTGGGAAGATAATAGAGGCAATAAAAGTTAAAGATATGTTGCATTGGCCTAATTTCTCGATCGATACGTGCAAGCGCTGGGTGAAGACCGGTGCTTTAGCAGTCCTGCTGTTCGCACTCTCCCTAAGTTTCAGTGCAGTTTCCTATGCGAAACGCCCCAGCAGCAGTATGCCTGCGGGGAATCCGATTACGGACGGCCGGGCGCTGCTGCGTTTCGCGCTACCTATTGACAATCAGACTGTGCGTGAGTTGCAAATCAGTCTGGAAGACATTGGCAACCACATCCGTTCTAAACGTTGGGGGCCCATTAGCAGCGATGTCAGTAAGGCTTCGAGGATTCTCAGCATTCGGGAGTCCGACATTTTAGTGAGTATTCCTGAGGCGAAACAGCCGGAAGCTGAGGCGCTAGTTGCACAAGTCAAGGAGGGAATTGCTGAACTGGAAAAGGCTGTTGAGGCTAAAGACAGGGAAAAAGTTATTGACTTGAAGGCGAAAATCCTCGGTTCGGTAGGCGAAATCGAAGAGTTGATGGTGACAAAGTTTCCGTTTGAAGTGCCTGCTAAGTATGCTAATCTGCCTCAACTGAAAGGTCGCGCTACTGTGGCGGTGGAAACGGATAAGGGGACAATTAATGTTGTGGTTGACGGTTACAGTGCGCCTGTGACTGCTGGTAATTTTGTGGATTTGGTCGATCGAGGTTTCTATGATGGTTTACCATTTATTCGATCGGAAGAATCCTACGTTTTGCAAACGGGAGATCCCGAAGGCAAGGAAGTGGGCTTTATTGATCCAGGTACTGGCAAATACCGGAATGTGCCGCTGGAAGTGCTCGTTAGAGAGGACAAGGAACCTGTCTATGGGATTACTCTAGAAGATGCGGGACGTTATCGCGACGAGCCTGTTTTGCCTTTTTCTGCTTTTGGTGCTGTGGCGATGGCCCGGGCTGAAGCTGAACCAGACAGCGGTTCTTCTCAGTTTTTCTTTTTCTTGTTTGAACCCGAACTCACGCCCGCTGGTCTGAATTTGTTGGACGGTCGGTATGCTGTTTTTGGTTACATGATTGAAGGAAAAGAGGTTTTGGATAAACTGAGGCAGGGAGATAAGATTATATCTGCTAAGGTGATTAAAGGAAAGGAAAATTTGGTTCAACCTCAAGTTTAATCAGCACACAAACAAAGACGGCGAGATAAATCGCTTCAGAGTCAAACAAAGCCCGCTTCCGCGGGCTGGAAGCAACCATAACAAATAAAGACGGCGATTTAAATCGCTTCTACACTAACAAAGACCGCCTCCGCGGGCTGGAATAAAGACAAACAAAGACGGCGATTTAAATCGCTTCTACACTA
>NZ_JAEQCE010000139.1:0-9460 GCF_020738665.1 Microcoleus sp. PH2017_08_TRC_O_A | reverse complement strand
CTAACAAAGACCGCCTCCGCGGGCTGGAAGAAAGACAAACAAAGACGGCGATTTAAATCGCTTCTACACTAACAAAGACCGCCTCCGCGGGCTGGAAGAGTTAATCAGATTAGTTGAAATTTAATTAACATCATTCTTTTGATATACTGAGATTCGTTATTCCAACTAGCAATTATAACGCTTTTATGGCAATTTTAGAATTTTTATTGGTAATTGGTTTGGGCGGATTCGCAGGCTTGTTGATTGTCAACAATCTGAATGAAAGCAAGCAAAAGCGACAGTTGGATGAGGCTTTTTATCAGTTGTTGGAAACTCAAAACAGTCAGATGTCGCTGATTCAATTGGCTGCTAGCGCGAGAGTTGAGGCTGAAGTTGCTCAGCAGTATTTAAACCGACAAGTTAAGATTTTTTCGGCGATTTTAGAGGTGGATGATGAAGGGGATACTTTTTATCGGTTTCCGAGGTTGCGCTTGCCGCCGAGTTCTGGTAAGGAATGGTAAAGCAGTTGACAGTTGATAGTTGACAGTTGACAGTTGACAGTTGTCAGTGGTTAGTTGTCAGTTTCCTAATAATATTTAGTGGCTTTTAACTAATTTAATGCTGATTAAAGATATCGGAGAACAAGGTCTTTTAAGAATATTACAAAAATTCTGTCCCGCCGAAATTGTGGGTGATGATTGCGCTGTACTTCCGACAAATCCTCACCAATCTCTGGCGGTGACGACGGATATGTTGGTGGATGGAGTGCATTTTAGCGATCGCACCACCAGCCCTTATGACGCAGGATGGCGCGCCGCAGCCGCGAATTTGTCGGATCTGGCTGCGATGGGTGCAAAGCCTCTGGCGGTGACTGTAGCCCTGGCTGTGACGGCGGATACGGCTGTGCTGTGGGTGGAGGAGTTTTATCGGGGGATGACGGCTTGTTTGGAAGTGTATCATACGCCGATCGCGGGTGGGGATGTTGTGCGATCGTCTGTGGTGACAATTTCGATTACTGCTTTTGGGGAGGTTGAGTGCGATCGTACCATTCGTCGGTCAAATGCGCGATCGGAGAATTGGGCGATTGTGGCTACGGGTGTGCACGGGGCTTCTCGCGCGGGATTGGAGTTGTTGTTGAATCCTGAATTTGGGCTAAATCTGGAAAAGGGCGATCGAACTTCTTTAATTCTCGCTCATCAGCGGCCTAAACCGAGGTTGGATGTTTTGCCGATGCTTTGGGAGATATTGGGTTGTGAAGGTGAGATAGAACCCCCCCTCAGTCCCCCCCTTGGTAAGGGGGGGAAGCAAGATTTGAATTCTCCCCCCCTTAGCAAGGTAGGCGTTAATTCTCCCCCCCTTACCAAGGGGGGGCCGGGGGGGGTTAATTCCCCAATTGCGATCGCCGGAATGGACAGTAGCGACGGTTTAGCGGATGCAATTATTCAGGTTTGTCGGGCTAGCGGTGTTGGTGCAAAAGTCGATCGCACGAAAATACCAATTCCCCCTAGTTTAAGCGAAATCGTATCCGCTGAAAAGGCTCTGGATTGGGCGTTGTACGGTGGTGAAGATTTTGAGTTGGTGCTATTTTTGCCGATCGCAAATGCTGAGTTATTAGTAGAAAAAATCGGAAATGGAGCCGCGATTATCGGCATGACTACCGATAGCACAGATATTTGGTTGACTGATAGCAGTGGTATTTATGGTGATATTAGATTGGAGAGCGATCGGGGATTTCAACACTTCTGAATCATATCTGATCTTAGTCCGCGTAGGCGGACATCGTTTGTGTAGACGCGGTTTCTAACCGCCGGGTTTCTAACCGCCTGGTTCATGATTCGACACTTCTTCCACCTCCCGCAAGATATCATTAACTGGTTGACTTTGGGAATTGGGTAATTGTGCAACAGATTTACGCCCAAACAATCTCAATCTACCATTAATTTTCCACGCACCATTAATCCAACCCATCAATCCAGAAACCAGGATGACAGCCAGGAGACTCCACAACAGACTAGCTAGGGCCGGATGAATGCGATCGCCATTTTGAGGTATTCTGAACACTATGTCTCTCTCTACATAATTCGCAACCGCAGACACCACAATGCCTCCAGCGCCTAATCCAGTACCGAGTATTTCAATTTTTCTTTCTAGGGAGCGATCGCATTCTGCTTGTTCAATATCGACAATTCCTCCCACCAACTCCACCGCAATCTTAATCAAATCAGTGCCATGTTTGAAATAGCCTAAATCGCCCTTAATTTGTTCTTGAAAATACGGACAAGTTCTATCAATGAAAAACTTGAACGTTGTCAAATCATCAGTTGGTATCTGCAATTTATCACTAATTTGCAACAACTTTTCTTGATAGTTGTAAACATGAATATTAATCGTGTTATTAAAATCTTCTAAATATTCCAAAGCTCTTTCATAATTCAAGCTTTCTCGAAGTAACTCTTTTAGTTTGGTTTTTAGATACTTTAACGATTCATCTATATTAATACTTTGCCTCGAATCAACTCCAGTTGACAATTCAATCCGACTTACCTCGGTGATTTTTGCTTCTAGCTTTTCGATTGTTTGCTCAATCTCTAAATATCGTTCCTTAAGTAGATCGTAATTTCTGCGACTATCAATAAAAGCTTTGGTGATTTTATGGCGGTGATAAAACAGTTCAAACAAAGGTTGAACAATCTTCCCTAATTTTCCCTCAATGTCATCATCAACCAGATAAACAAATACCTGTACTTGACTTTTGGGAGAACTATACTCAAACATCGGAGAATCGAATAACTTAGTATCACGGTAAAAAGGTGGACGCACAGACTCTTCTGGGAAAAGATGTTTTAAACATTCATCTGCAACTTTGCGAAAGTCATTGTCACTTGGCTGTTGATAAGTTTTTGATTTATAGGTAATCAAAATGGTTTGTCCTAGCCAATTTTCATGACTATCAGCAACCAAAAGATTATTAACATTGAATTGTGTTAATGCTGCGACTTCTAAGTCTTTGTTTTCGTCAGTTTCTGGGCTGCCAATTCTCGCTAAGATACCTTCACTATCATCGATGCGACAAAATCTTAAGGAACCATCGATTTGATTTGAATGCTCTAATTTGTTGGGTTTAGTGAGGGGATAACTGAGGTTTGCTTGAGAAAAAACTTTGGTTTTGTCCAGACTGAAATATTGCCAGATACTATTTGCCCAAGTCCAGATTGAGTCAACATCAGTTTTACTTTTGCTGCTGAGTTGGTAGCTGTAGATATAGACTTGGGGATGGTCAATTTTTAGCATCTGGTGCGGGGGGAATTGAGGGTGGTTGAATGCGTTGTTTTAAGTTTGCTTCTAGCTTTTTGATATCAGGATAGTTATTGGTGAGTGTTTCATAGCCCGGTGTGACTTCCGGTTCTGCATCATCAAGATTTTTGCGAGTCAGATTGGCAATCTGCTCTGCTACTTCGGGAAAATTTTGATAGACTTTATTAATAGCTTCTTTAACTGCTTTATCAGTAGCATCAGACTCAGCTATCGGCAAAACAGTCTTGAGTAATTCTTCAATAAATGGCGGAGTCAGAATCTCTGGGGCTTTGGTAATCGCGTTATAGATTTCCGACAAAATCAGGGTTTTCATCATAAGTTTACCTCAAAAATGGATGTACAATGTCAAGTGCTGTAGGAGCGGGTTTTACCAAAAACCAATAATCTCGTAAACCCGCCCCCGCCAAACTTTGATTAATTCTGTTCAGATTGTTCTTGTTGAGCTTCGGTGATAATCGCTGCTACTTCAGCTATCGGCAAGTCAAAGAATAGAGCAATTTGTTCTGTAGCTAATCCCACATTAAACATTCTGAGGATTGCAGCTTTTTCTCGCTGTTTAGCAGCTTGCAATTCAGCTTGTGCTTCAGCTTGTACTTCTTCAAGAATCTCTTGATAAACTCTGGTTTTCTTTAAGTCACTGAGGTTCAACATGGCGGCAATTTCCTCTCTGGATTTTTGGGGTAACTTGTAAAAAATGATGGTTTCTAGCAAGTTTATGAAGCTCTCTCTGACTGCGATATTTGGTATTTCGGTTTCGGCTTGTCTGGCTAAATCTATAGCTAAATCCGAGGCCGTGTTTTCTGGTTCGATTACCAGTTTAAGTAATTTTATCGGTAGAGATGCTGTTTCTGGTTCGGTAAGTTCATTCAGGTAAATGCGGGTAATTTTTGGGAGTGCCAGCATTTCCTGAAAGTGGATGTCACTTTCTCTTTCTGTTTGCCGATTTGGGTAAATGACTACCAATTGCCAAGGGTGCGGCGGTTGGTACTGTTTGAGATAGATGAATAGTTCGGCAAATAGACGATAGTACAGATTTGGGTCTGGTTGAAATTGGACTTCCACAATGTAGAATGGTAGTTGAGAATCTGCGACAATTGGCAGAAACAAACCATCTAGGCGAAAGGCTAATTGTTTGACTTCTTGGGATGTGAATTGGTATTGGTTTGTAGCATCGGCAGGTATACCCAGCAGGGCAAAGAAAATAAACGGAAATTCTTGGAAGATGCTGTAAAATAGGCTGTCGGTTTTCATCGATCGAATTTAATCTTTCTTTGAATTATACCCTATTCATTCACGATCGTATCATAATCCCAAGTGCTGTAGGGGCGGGTTCGCCGAAATATTTGACACCCATCGATGGATTATAAAAACCCGCCCCCACCCCACCGAAATATTTAGATCGCAATTCTATTGTACAAATAGATTGTGCGTTATATCATAGCCGGGGCGGGTTTATGAAATCTTTGGTTTTTATCGGAGATTGTTGGTGAACCCGCCCCTACAATATTTGCACATTCACATTATAAACCTATAGCACAAAACGCTCCCCAATGATAAACATCGCCGTAGGGTTTTACAGTCGGTTTATAACGTCCCAGATATTCTGTAACACCTTCTTTTTGGTCTCCATCGAAACTCTCCGAACCTTCCACCCATTCTAGCAAATCTGAAGTAATAGCAGACTTAAACCAGCGCTGGGTATCATGGAGCGCTTGACCAATGCTAACTCCAGGTTGCAGTACCTCATAGAATTTTACCATCATCAAGGCAGTCGAGAGGTCATTGACAGCCCAAAGACTGGCCAAAGTTCCCATTGCTCCCGCGTAGAGAAATCCCGTCGGTAATCCAATATAATCCGATCGATTCTGTGTATCAATTAGCGCGGTTTCGCAGGCGGAAAGCACGACTAGGCGGCACTGTTTGAATCGCAGTCCGAAAATTTCAGCCAAAGTCAGGCATTTGTCAATATCCGCTGTTTTGCCTTCGCGCCATTCCACATAACGCTCAGATGCCCCTAAATCTTCGATGATACCCCCTGACAAAATCAAAAACGACTTCAGCGGCTCATCAGGATTAAACGAACCGTGACAGGAAAAATGCGCGCAATGAGCATTTTCTAACTGCTCTAAATACTGTTCCAAAAGATTAGTTTTACTCGCTTCCGAGCCCGGAAGAATTTGACTGATGGCGAATTTGGGGGCGATGCTGGCGACTTCCAAATCGGTGTAGGGAAGATCCGAGGTGGGGTTTTGCAGGGCCAGGAGTTGGTCAAAATTTGGGTGGATTGTAATCTGTTGCAGGAGTTGGCAACTGGGGCTGTATTGAATCCCTTGGGTGAATCTATCTAACAAGAATTCGTCGTCGGTTAGGGGTAGGGCGTGGAGGGGGAACAGGTGCAGCAACCAGTGGGGAATTAGGATTAAGCGCGTACTTTCTGAGGGCAGAATCGTGGTGATTTGGAGGATTTCGGCAAGACGCTGGAGATAGTCGGAGAGTTTGGTTTGCCAGTGGGTTTTGCTTTTTTTGTAGTCAGCCCGGTACTCATTAACTAAATCGATTAATTCATCGCATTGAGGATTGCGATGCACTGTCAGCACGTCGGGGTAAGTGATGACAAAGGTGATGATTTCTTTGTCGGTGATGTACCACTCAATTAGGGCGGTGTCTGGGGTGAGGAGTTGGGTAATTTCGGAGAAAGTAATGGGTTTTAGGACTTGGGGGGTTTCCTGTTTTTGGGCGATGACTTCGGCAAGGTTGCGGGCTTTGTTGGCTTCGGCATATAAGAGTGCTTCTTGGTTGTTTTGGCGATCGAGGCATACTTGCACCATGCCTCTGTAGAGTCTATCCCACTGCAAATCGTGTTTTTGCTTGGTTTCATCTCCCGATTCTAACTCTCGTAATTTGGAGGCTCCGGTTATGGCATTTTTAAAGGTATCGTAGGCACTTTGGAGAGTTGCTGCTTTTTGGTTTGTGTCTTCTGGTTTATCTCGGTCGATCCAGTCTAGTTTTGCCAGATAAGCCAAGCCCAGGTTATTTAAGGTTTCTACATTATTGATCGGGAAATCCTCAAGAGTGCTAACTGTTAAAGCAGCCTGATAAAATGTGATCGCCCTTTCCAGATTATTCGCCCGCGAAACGTTGATTCTATATAAGTAGGCATTTGCTAAGTTATTTTGAGTATTGGCCCAATATTCGGGGAAATTCTCAAAGGTACGAACTGTTAAAGCAGCGCTATAAAAGCTGATCGCCTGTTCCAGATTATCTGCCCGCGAACCGTTGATTCTGTTTCTGTAGGCTTCTCCTAGGTTATTTTGAGTATTGGCCCAATATTCAGGGAAATCCTCAAGGGTATAAACGGTTAAAGCAGCCTCATAAAATGCGATCGCCCTTTCCAGATTATCAGCCCGCGAACCGTTGATTCTGTCACTGTAGGCATTTGCTAAGTTATTTTGAGTCATTGCCCATTGTTCGGGGAAATTCTCAAAGGTACGAACTGTTAAAGCAGCGCTATAAAAGCCGATCGCCCTTTCCAGATTATCAGCCCGCGAACCGTTGATTCTGTCACTGTAGGCATTTGCTAAGTTATTTTGAGTCATTGCCCAATCTTCAGGGAAATCCTCAAGGGTATAAACTGTTAAAGCAGAGTCATAAAATGCGATCGCCCGTTCCAGATTATCCGCCCGCGAACCCTTGATTCTGCCACTGTAGGCAAGAGCTAGGTTATTTTGAGTCATTGCCCATTTTTCAGGGAAATCCTCAAGGGTACAAACTGTTAAAGCAGCGTTATAAAATGCGATCGCCCGTTCCAGATTATCCGCCCGCGAACCCTTGATTCTGCCACTGTAGGCAAGAGCTAGGTTATTTTGAGTCGTTGCCCATTTTTCAGGGAAATCCTCAAGGGTATAAACTGTTAAAGCAGAGTCATAAAATGCGATCGCCCGTTCCAGATTTTCCGCCCGCGAACCTTTGATTCTGTTTTTGTAGGCAATAGCTAGGTTATTTTGAGTTCCTGCCGAATTTTCGCTCCCCGGTTCTCGATTATTTAAAACTATTTGAAAACCAGTAATGGCAATTTCAATATTATTTGCTCTATTCCCAAGAGGAAACTTACTAATATGAGCACTTAAATGTTCAATGAGGCCGACAAGTGAGCTAATTGTTTCTGAGTTTTCGCCAGCAAGTAACTTCTTGGATACTTGCTGTAAAATCTCCGCAAAACTTGCATTGAGGAGATGTTGCCGTTGATCCAGCATCGGGTAAATTACTTTAATATCGCCCTTGCTATCTGCTTCTGCTTGCAATAATTCTAGGATAAACTTTGCATATTCTTGCAAATTTTCCCCTTCAGAGTTATTGCTATCTCCGTCATCGTTCATATCGATGAATTGCCCTAGCTGACTGGCCAGATTTCGGAGGAAATTCGCGCCATTTTCGCCTCCTTGTGCTGCCAACTTTGCCGCTACTGACTCGCAAGTTTCCAGAAATCCGCGATCCAATAATTCTGAGTTATCTTGTAATATCTGGGGTTCGTCTCCGTTAGGGCAATTCAGCAGGGTGTGAATTAATTGCTCGTAGGCTGCGATGCGGGTTTCTTCCATTGTGGGGAGTTGTGAATAATACCTATGTTTTATTTTATCATAGTTGGGGTTGGTTTGATGGGTGGCGAGAAACCGGGTTTTTACGAAGATATTCGATGCGAGGCGAAGATATCGGAAAAAACCCGGTTTCTGAGACTGTGGGTGGTGGCGAGAAACCGGGTTTTTACGAAGATATTCGATGCGAGGCGAAGATATCGGAAAAAACCCGGTTTCTGAGATTGTGCATGGTGGCGAGAAACCGGGTTTTTGCGAAGATATTCGATGCGAGGCGAAGACATCGGAAAAAACCCGGTTTCTGAGATTGTTAAAGCAGCCTCACTTTAGGCATTAGCCAGCTTCTTTTGAATCATTGCCCAATATTCAGGGAAATCCTCACGGGTATATACTGTTAAAGCTGCCTCATAAAACGATCGCGCTTTTGCGATATTTTCATCCCGCGAACCGTTGATTCTGTCATTATGGGCATTACCTAGGTTATATTGAATCATTGCCCAATCTTCAGGAAACTGTTCAGGGGTACGAACAGTTAAAGCAGCCTCAAAAAATGCGATCGCGCGATCGATATTTTCCGCCCGCGAATCGTTGATTCTGTTAGCGTAAGCAGCAGCTAGGTTATTTTGAGCCATAGCCCAGTCTTCCGGGAAAGCCTCAACGGTGTAGACTGTTAAAGCAGCGCCATAAAGGGCGATCGCCATTTCCACATTTTGGGCCCGCGAACCCTTTATTCTGGTAATATAGGCAGCAGCTAAGTTGTTTTGAGTTTGAGCAAACTTTTCGCTTCCCGGTTGCCGATTATTTAAAACAAGTTGATAAGCGGCAATGGCAATTTCAATATTATTCGCTCTATTTCCACCGGAAAAATTACTAATATTAATCGTCAAGTCTTCAACGAGGCTGACAATTGACTCAATAGTTTGTGCATTTTCGCCACCAAGTAACCTCTGCAATACTTGCTCTAAAATCTCAGAAAACCGAGCATTGAGGAGATGTTGTCGTTCGGCTAGCATCGGGTGAATTACTGCTGGATTGCTATTGCTACCATCTTCTGCTTGCAATAATTCTAGGATAAAGTTAGCATACTCTTGGGGGTTTTCACCTGCGGAGTTATCGCCATCGTTGATATCGATTAATTGTGCTAACTGGCCGATCAGATTTCGCAGGAAATCAGCGCCGTTTTGTCCTCCTTGCTGTGCCATTTTTTCGGCTACCAACTCGCAAGTTTCCAGAAATTCGACATCCAACAATTCTGAGTTATCTTGTAATATCTGGGGCTCTTGGCCGTTGGGGCAATTCAGCAGGGTGTGAATTAGTTCTAGGTAGGCTTGGGCGCGGTTTTCTTCCATTGTTGGGGAGTTGTGAATAATGTCGGGATTTATTTTATCATGGTTGGGGGTTTTGGGGGTTGTTGCAAAGATAAGACGGCGGTTGGAAACCGCGTCTACACAAACGATGTCCGCCTCCGCGGACTGAAGAAGATAACGTAATTTCACCGCCTTTTCTTCAACCCGCGGAGGCGGGTTTTGTCTGTGTAGACGCGGTTTCCAACCGCCGGGTTTCCAACCGCCGGG
>NZ_JAEQCE010000015.1:0-62616 GCF_020738665.1 Microcoleus sp. PH2017_08_TRC_O_A | reverse complement strand
TCTTGAATTTGGGATATCCAGCTTTTTTTGAGAAAAATAAGGAGAAGGAATCACCAAGATTGTCGAAAGCATATTGAGTTATCTTCTGGCAAATTCCCGTCTCTTTAATCCATGTGAACTCAGGTTTTACATGATTGTTAAAGAATTTCTTGAGCAGGTATTTGTTGGGCTTCAATCCATCTTGATAAAGGTGGCTCCAAGTAGCCAATCCCCAGTTATAAGTAAACCTCGCTATTCCAGCGTGTTTGCTCATGACTGTTGCCTGACTCTTGTTTAGCTTTAACTTTGTTTTGATGGATAAAAGCATTGTTCGACCTCAACACTGTATTTCTTTGTTCAATTTAGCGAGGCGATCGCATGGTACACCAGGATTTTGTCTATAAGTGTACCACTTTGTCTATTTAATCGCTAGCTAAGGACTAGCTCATTGATTATTTTCATGCAATTTGAGCTTTAGATTAATACTCTCACTAATCCGTAATTTCACTGAGTTCAAATCCTGGGTCGGTTTTTACTCCCTGCTTTTTTCCTGAGACTCCCCTATAATCAAAATAAGCCGAATGTAAAGTTTTACTACAAAATTTACCGATAATGACAACTTTAAGCTTAGAGCAAATTGCAGCCAAGTTAGAAAGCGAAAACTCAGCCGATCGCATGGTGGCTTTGGCTAACTTGCGAAACGTGTCGGCTGAAACGGCTGTACCTTTGATTAAAAAGGTGTTGAACGACGAAAGTTTGCAAGTGCGATCGATGGCTGTGTTTGCTCTGGGAGTCAAACCGACAGCAGAGTGCTATCCCATTCTAGTCAAATTGCTAGAAACTGACCCAGATTACGGGATTCGCGCTGACGCTGCTGGTGCTTTGGGCTATCTGGAAGATATCAGAGCTTTTGAGGCTTTGGTGCGCGCTTTTTACGAAGATACTGAATGGCTGGTGCGCTTTAGTGCGGCGGTTTCTCTGGGAAATCTCAAAGATCCGCGGGCTCGCGACGTGCTGCTGAAAGCTCTCGACTGCGAACAAGTGGTGATCCAGCAGGCGGCGATTTCGGCTTTGGGGGAAATTAAGGCAATTGACGCGATCGATCGCATCCTCAACTTTGCTCAGTCAGAAGATTGGCTGATCCGTCAGAGGCTGGCTGAAGCTTTGGGCAATTTGCCGAGTGTGAAGAGTGTTTCGGCTTTGAAATACTTAGAAAAAGATAAAAATTCTCAAGTAGCTGAGGCCGCAACATTTTCTCTCAATCGCTTAGAGAAAACAGAAGCCTAAAATTTTTTAGAGGCGGGTTCACCAAAAATCTGTAAAAGCAGTAGAATCAGATAAACCCGCCCAGCCCTCTTTGCGATGTTTTAAACAAGTTATTAGACTTGAATTGCCTAAATCTTTGATTGATAGAACAACCGCAGATGCTCTTGGGATAAACACAGATAAACGCAGAGGTTTTTCAAGGCCAGAGAGTGAATGAGGGCGAGAGGTTTTTTGATTGTGTTGGAAGAGGGAGTTAAATGCCGTACAGTCAATTTAGCCTCGAACAAATTAAGAGAAATTTTGGCATAACTTTTACTAGGAGGGTTGGCTTGTTTGCCGACATTCCCGAAATAGAACCCAGCATTTTTTTGCAAGAAACTTTGCAATTTAATCTACCTTTAGCACTAGAAATTAATTCCGATAAAGCTCGCTCCGAGCTAATTGTCGCGCCGATATTAGTTGAAATCAAAAAACGGCTGCCGGAACGGATGAGTTTATTTTCAGGTAGAGAGTTTAATGTAGACTCTGCTAGGGGTTTGAGCGGTTATTGCGATTTTCTAATTAGCCGATCGCCCGAACAGCTAGTCATCGAATCCCCAGTCATCGCTTTGGTTGAAGCAAAAAACGACAACATTCTATCCGGCTTAGGGGAGTGCATGGCAGAAACGATCGCAGCCCAAATATTATTTTAGATTAACCCCACGGATAAATTCGGGGGAAGAGAGGATTTTAGATTTTCGATTTGGGATTGATTCCACGGATAAATCACGTGGCGGGTACCATCTGTGAAAATCTTGGTCAAGAAAATAACATTCAGACAATTTATGGAGTTGTGACAACAGGAAGTATCTGGAAATTCTTTAAGCTAGAAGGAATTGCGATCGAGATTGACACCGACGAATATTTTATCAATAATGTTTCTAAAATCCTCGGTATCTTAATAAATTTTATCGAGTGTTGAGTAAAATTCTGAATGTATGATGTAAGCTGTGATGGCAAATCGCAAGTTAAAATAGTTGTTTACATCCTTTAACCATAACTAGCCATGAATCAAGCACCGAATCCTTTTAACTCAAATCCCTCCGATCCGCTAGACCCCTTGGAGCAACAACCTGACGATCGAGGTGAAGAGTTGCCGAGACAGTACCACCCAGCTACTAAAAAAACTCTCCAAAAATTATTTCTGATTCTGATAGTTGTCGGGGTAGTGATTGGTGGGGTTCTATCTGTAGGTGTGATTTCGCTGATGCAAAAAGCCGGATTGACTGATGTGCCGGCGCGGGTACAGAATCCGAAGTAATATCTACTCGGAAGAATCTATCGATGCTAAATTCAGCAGTTTTCAGGGATGAAGCCTGACAAAATATGATGGTTTGTATGGATTTTTTTACAATAGACTTGAATTGTAAAAATACTGAGGACGGGCTAGAAGCCCATCCCACAAACTTTTTTTTCTTGTGGAATGGGCTTCTAGCCCGTCCTAAAATTTGATTGAAAGAACTTTTGCACTTCAGTTCTAATATAGCAACCACGCCCGACAGTGAGGACGTTCTTAATTGCTGAAACCGTTGCTTTTCTTGCTTCTTGCTTCTTGCTTCTTCCTTCGCCTATAATTGATGATTAAAAATTCGACAGCCAAGCCCGATCGCACTCCACAACCGCAGATTTCCGAAAAACTTGTTTCCGCAGGCTTTCACGCTCTTTCTGACCCCCTGCGGATTCAGATTCTGGAGTTGCTGCGGGAACAGGAGTTGTGTGTTTGCGACTTGTGCGATCGGCTTGGTGTCCCTCAGTCTAAACTCTCTTTTCACCTCAAAACCCTAAAAGAAGCCGCTTTAGTTCGCAGCCGCCAAGAAAGCCGCTGGATCTACTACAGCCTCAATCTAGCTCAGTTTCTCGCCCTGGAAGAGTACCTCGCCGAGTACCGCCGCTTGAGTCAGATGCTGCCGGCGCGCCCTTGTTCCGACGCGGGTTGACATATCAATATTTTTTGATTAGTAATATCGTGTCCGGTAAAGTAACCGCTATTGGTTCGATCGTTCCGACGAAGAGTCCTGGCTTGATGCGGACTAAAGTCCGAAGGATCGAACCAATAGACTTGACACATCAACTTTTTTTGATATGATGATTTGGAACCAATGAGTTGACAGTGATGGGTGCAGCAGCAAAGAAGTTAGCTTCGGGCGAAAATCGAGATTGCAGTCGAGAAGCGATCGCGGAATGCCTCGGCACGTTTATTCTAGTTTTTGCAGGCACCGGCGCGGTGATGGTTAACAAAATTAGCGGTGGTTCTGTAACTCATTTGGGCGTTAGTTTTGTATTTGGTGCAGTTGTAGCCGCGATGATTTATGCGATCGGGCATATCAGCGGCGCGCACTTTAACCCAGCCGTAACTTTAGGATTTTGGGCGAGCGGTTTTTTCCCAAAATACAAAGTTTTGCCTTACATTTTGGCGCAGTGTGCGGGGGCGATCGCAGCTTCCACACTGCTACTAATTAGCTTAGGAAAAGTGGGAAATCTCGGTGCAACTATCCCTCTTAACGGTAATTGGTTGCAGTCTCTAATTTTAGAAACAGTTCTGACTTTTATCCTGATGTTTGTGATTCTGGGTTCGGGGCTTGACAGGCGCGCTCATATCGGTTTTGCGGGGATAGCAATTGGCTTGACCGTAGGCTTGGAAGCTGCATTTATGGGGCCGATTACGGGAGCGAGCATGAATCCGGCGCGATCGCTCGGCCCGACCTTAATTGGTGGCATTTGGGAACACCACTGGGTTTACTGGGTTGCTCCAATTTGGGGCGCGCAGTTAGCAGTCGCTGTTTACCGACAAATATCTAACGGATTTCGGGATTTTAATTGAAAGGATTATGGCAAATTTCACGCACAAACCGAGAATTCTGTTTTTATACGGATCTTTGCGAGAGCGTTCTTACAGCCGCTTGTTGGCGGAAGAATCGGCTCGAATTATTGAGGATTTCGGTGCAGAAGTTCGGTTCTTCAATCCTCGGGAATTGCCGATTTATGGCAGCGTTCCCGATACGCATCCGAAGGTTCAAGAGTTGCGGGAATTGAGCCTTTGGTCGGAGGGTCAAGTTTGGTCGAGTCCAGAAATGCACGGCAATATTACGGGTATTATCAAAAATCAAATTGACTGGATACCTTTAAGTATTGGGGCTGTCAGACCGACTCAAGGCAGAACTTTGGCGGTGATGCAGGTTAGCGGCGGTTCTCAGTCTTTTAATGCTGTGAATACTTTGAGGATTTTGGGCCGCTGGATGCGGATGTTTACGATTCCTAATCAGTCTTCGGTGGCTAAGGCTTATCAGGAGTTTCATGATGATGGGACGATGAAGGATTCTCCTTTTCGCGATCGCGCGATCGATGTCATGGAGGAATTGTACAAGTTTACTTTGCTGTTGCGGGAGCACACCGACTATTTGACCGATCGCCACAGCGAACGCAAGGAACAAGCGGCCAAGGAGGCGATCGCAGTTGCAAATCGCGCCCTGGAAGTTAATTAAGGCGATTGAAATCGCGGAGAATCACCCGGCGATTGAAATCGCGGCTACACAGACAAAACCCGCCTTCGCGGGTTGAAGAATCACCCGGCGATTGAAATCGCGGCTACACAGACAAAACCCGCCTCCGCGGGTTAAAGAATCAAGGATTTTTCTTCAGTCCACGGAGGTGGACTTCGCTTGTGTAGCCGCGGTTTCTAACCGCCGGGGCCTAACTAACAACCAACAACCAATAACTAACAACAACCAACAACAACCAACAACAACCAACAACCAACAAAAACCATGAAAAAAGTAATGTTCGTGTGCAAAAGAAACTCCTGTCGATCGCAAATGGCAGAAGGATTAGCTAAAACCATCGGCAAAGACAAAATAGCCGTCACCAGTTCCGGTTTAGAATCAAGCAGAGTTCACCCGACAGCAATTCAAGTCATGTCAGAAATCGGCATTGATATCACCGATCAAACATCTAACGCCTTAAGCGAATTCAACGCCGAAGATTACGATGCAGTAATTTCTCTCTGCGGCTGCGGCGTGAATTTACCTGAAGCGTGGGTATTGCGAGAAGTATTTGAAGATTGGCAACTCGACGACCCCGACGGACAACCAATCGAAACTTTTCATCGCGTTCGAGGTGAAATTAAAGCAAGAGTTGAGAAATTAGTTGAAACCCTCAAATAAGACTTCTACGACCTATCTGAGTTGTAGAATTACCCGGCGATTGAAATCGCAACTACAAAAACACTCACGCGCCTGCGCGGGTTGAAGAATCAAGAATTTCTCTTCAGTCTGCGGAGGCAGACTTTGCTTGTGTAGCCGCGGTTTCTAACCGCCGAGGCTTTGTACCGAATAATTCAAATCTGTCGCTGTCGCTTCCCTTGAATTCATGCTAAATTATCAGAGACGTTCCACCAGAACGCCTCTAAATTCGTTGCGAGCACAGACTAAAAAATTTAGCACATGATTCAGACCGCAATCACGCCTTTCAAAAATAAACTCAACTCAGCTTTAACTAAAAAGCCGATCGCAGTTTTACAAATTAATCTAGGGAAACGCTGCAATCTCGCTTGCAGTCACTGCCACGTAGAAGCTAGCCCAACACGAACCGAAGAACTTTCCCCAGAAATATGCGAACAATTAATTGAAATCATTCGCCGTTTTCCTCAAATTCAAACTGTTGACCTCACGGGCGGTGCTCCCGAGATGCTTTACGGTTTTAAACCGTTGGCGGAAGCTGCAAGGGCCGCAGGTAAAGAGGTTATTGTTCGTTCTAATTTGACGATTTATTTTGAGAAAGGCTTTGAAGATATTCCCGAATACTGCGCGCAACACCAACTCAGAATTGTGGCGTCGCTTCCCTGTTACCAAGCTAATAATGTTGACAAAATGCGCGGCAGCGGTGTTTTTGACAGTTCGATTCGGGCTCTGCAAAAGCTGAATCAGTTGGGCTACGGAAACAACCCAAATTTAATTCTAGATTTGGTGTACAATCCGCAGGTTCCGACAACAGATAAGTTTTCGCTGACGGCGGAACAGGGCAAGTTACAGCAAGATTATCAGGTGTATTTAGCCGAACATTTTGGGATTTGTTTTAATCACTTGTTCGCAATTACTAATTTGCCTGTGGGACGGACTAAGTTTCATTTGGAACACAAAAAACTGCACAAGCCTTATCTGGGGTTTTTGGAAAATAATTTTAATCCTGGTACTCTGGATCATTTAATGTGTCGGAACGAATTGTCGATCGACTATTTGGGCAATGTTTACGACTGCGATTTTAACCAAATGGAAAATCTGCCGGCGAAAACTGGCAGCGGGGAAACTATAACTGTTGCTAAATTGCTGGAATCTGGTAGTTTAGATGTAATTCAAGAGGTGCAAACTGCTGCTTATTGCTACGGCTGTACGGCGGGTAGCGGTTCTAGTTGTGGCGGTACGTTGATTTGAGAAATACAGGACATGGCAGTGCCATTTCCCTACCCTAGAAAATGAAATACAGTAGGGACACGGCACTGCCGTGTCCCTCCCTACACGGCACTGCCGTGTCCCTCCCTACACGGCACTGCCGTGTCCCTACCCTGGAAACGACGATGTATGCAATTTAGACGGGGAGTTTAGGTAATGAATGATTTGCGATCGCCCGATGACAAAAATCCACCATCAAATAAGTGGAAGCTGTTTTTAGGGATTGGTTTAGCTGTGGCTTTGATTGTGGCGGCCAAGTTTTTCAATTTTCAAGGAATTCTGACAAATGCCCTGGAGTCGATCGCCAATCTCGGCCCTTGGGGCCCCGCAGCTTTTATTCTAATTTACATTATAGCAACAGTTTTATTTATCCCCGGTTCCTTGCTGACTCTCGGTTCTGGCGTTTTGTTCGGAGTTGTTGGTGGCACGGTTTGCGTTTCCATCGGATCGGTTTTGGGCGCTACTTGCGCTTTTTTAACAGGTAGATATTTAACTCGCGATTGGGTTTCCAAACAGATAGCAGGTAATCTCAAGTTTCAGGCGATCGACTCCGCCGTTGCTTCAGAAGGATGGAAAATTGTACTTCTGACGCGGCTTTCGCCAATTTTTCCGTTTAATTTGCTCAACTATGCTTTTGGAGTAACGCAGGTGTCTCTCAGAGACTATTTTTTCGCATCTTGGATCGGCATGATTCCCGGAACCGTGATGTATGTTTATATCGGTTCCCTGGCTGGTAGTTTGGCTGCAATTGGATCGCAAGGGCGATCGCGCACTACTGCTGAGTGGGCTTTGTACGGCATTGGTTTAATAGCAACGATCGCCCTCACCGTTTATGTAACCCGCTTGGCCAAAAAAGCTTTAGACGCAAAAATTTCTCCTTGAAGCCATAGCGCAAATTTGTCAAATTGTCAACAGGGATTTCACCCTACATTATAATACATTGCTAATTTAAAAAACTCCGTATTTTCTCTGTGTTATTTACAAGAATTTTGTTATAAAAACGAGATAGATATTAAAGATATAGCAATTCTCAAGTGATTCAGGTCACAGATTGGCAATTCGTAAGATCACTGACAAGTACCTCACGAAAATTGACAACCACTATATCTTAAATCACTAATATCAAGTAAGCAAAGGGAAAGTCTGAATATCAAGTTGATGCTAAAACCGAATGCTATCGCGCGATCGGAATTTATTTGTCAAGTCAGAAATGTAATGCCATTTCTCTCAAACAACGTCACTTTCAACAGTTGACAGTTGACAGTTGAAAGTTGACAGTTTGAGAGCGACCTCTACCTAGAAGTCAGAGGATTGGAGTAATGAATAGTCTGATTTTCATTTCTCCCGATCGGGGAGAGGCTTTCAACCAATTCTTTCTGGTAAACTCTGTTCTTCATCCCAAGATTAATCAGTCATTTTCAATTGTCTAATCAAAAATCTAAAAACAAAAAGTGGTATAACCCCTGATTGGTATAACCAATGAGGACTCAAACCCTCACTATTTATCTAATATTAATTCTGCCGGATTACGAATAACAAATGCCGTTTGATCTATTAGACTCTCGACGAGAACATTTGATGATGCAAAACCCAGCAAATCAAGCCCGAACTGTGTCTGTGCAGCCACCCCATCAAACAAAAAAGCTGCGCCGCTTGTGGCAAAAAATAAGTAATTCTGCTCAATTGCGGTGGCAGCAAGCGCACAGTCTTTGGCAGCACAGACGGCAGCGCCGCCATTTGCTGACCCTACTAATACTGGGCAGCACGGCTTTAAGCATTAGCACCACTGCTTGCATTAGCTATTTCGTAGTGCGCGGACTAATCCTCGACAATTTAAAGGCAATAGCACTATTAAAATTAGAAAAAGGCAGTGAAGAAATCGATAAGTGGCTCAGCAGTCGCAAAGCAGAAATAGAAACCATTGCTTACTCTCCTACTGTTCGCACTCTCGATTGGAAATTAGTTGAACCAATTTTGCAAGGAGAAACCTACAGGTTAAAAGAGTATTTCTTATTGTCATTAGTTCAAGCCGATGGATCGGTGCAGAACACTTTAGGCACTAACACCAACACCAAAGACCGCCAACACTTTCAAAAGGCGATGAACGGAAATGTCAACGTTTCCGACCCGCTGATCGGACGCAGCAGCAAGCTTTCAGCAATCATTATTGCAGCTCCACTTTGGGCATTGCCCCCCAATCCCAACAAAGTAATTGGAGTTCTTGCAGGCAGCATTAAAGTAGACCGAGTAGCCTCTGTAGCTAACAGCTTGCAATACGGTTCTGACAGCTATGCTTTTGTGCTTAATTCAGCAGGAGTGCCAATTATTCATCCCAACAATAAATTAATCGGAACTATCGACCTGCCAGCCCCAACTTTTTTAAAATCACAAGACCCAGGATTAGCAGCAATTGCGCGCAATATGACCAGCCATCAGACGAATATCGAACTGGTAAAAATAGATGACAAATGGGTGTATGTAGCCTATGCTTCCCTCAGCGAAGTTAACTGGTCAATGGCTCTAGTAATTCCCCGCGAAAATATTGAATCCCAACTCCAAGCATTAAATTTGCTGACATCCGTCGTCGGCGGACTGCTCGTCCCGGCAATGCTAGCAGCAATTTGGCTAATTTACTCCTCCGAAAACAATCGCGTTCAAGCGGAGCGAGAAGCCATGCTAAACCGCATTGCCGGACGCATTCAAGATTCCCTAGAATTAGACAAAATTGTGCAAAGCACCGTGGAAGAAATAGTGAATTTGCTGCACCTAGAACGGGCGGCTTTTGGTTGGCACGAACCGCAAAATAAAACCTTACAAATTTTGTGGGAATCATGCGAATTTGAGTGTCCCAAAGAAGCGATCGAGTTCGACCCTTACTTTTCGGAAAATTCGTCACTCCGCAGCGATAAATGCAAGCTAATTATTCTGTCGAGCGACACTGGGATCCAGAGTGCAAGTCAACCGATCGAACTTAAAGCTAATAGCTATTTAGCCGTCCATGTTCAGACTAAAAACGAGCGACAGGGTTATTTAATTTGCAGTCATGCTACCCATTGGTTTTGGAGCGGGGAGGAAATCCAATTGTTAAAAGCTGTGGCAGACCAACTGGCAATCGCCATCAATCAATCTCACCTTTACAGCCAAACCCAAGACCAAGTAAAACTGCTCAATAGTGCCTTAGATGAACTCAAAAAAACACAAACTCATTTAGTGCAGAGCGAGAAAATGTCATCCCTGGGTCAAATGGTGGCCGGGATAGCTCACGAAATCAACAACCCGGTTAACTTCATTTCGGCTAATTTGCCTCACACCACCAAATATACTAAAGATTTGTTAGATTTGGTGAGTTTATACAAAAAAACCTTCCCAGAAGTGACTCCGGAAATAGAAGAGTTTGCCGAAGCAATTGAGTTGGAATTTATCGAGGAAGATTTGCCGCATATGTTGAATTCTATGAAAATAGGAACCGAACGCATTCGCACCATAGTTCTTTCTTTGCGAAACTTTTCTCGCCTCGATGAATCTGACAAAAAACTGGCGGACATTCACGAAGGTATCGAAAATACCTTGCTGCTGCTCTCCAACCGGATCAAGAATGGGATTTATATAGTCAAGAGATACGGAAAAGTGCCTTCAGTCGAGTGCTATCCCTCTCAGCTAAATCAGGTGTTTATGAACTTGCTGAGCAATGCGATGGATGCTTTGAAGGAGATCGATCGCCTGGATAAAATCATTACTATTTCTACGGGAGTAGTTCGACAAAATGGCGGTAAGTTTCTGAAAGTGACGATTGCCGACAACGGCCCGGGCATTCCCGAAAGCATTCAAGACCAAATTTTTAACCCATTTTTTACTACAAAACCAGTCGGGCAAGGTACTGGTTTGGGATTAGCAATTAGCTACAAAATTGTAGTAGACGGACACGGCGGCAGTATCAAGATTGCTCAGCCTAAGGGCGGGGGGACGGAGTTTTTGATAAAAATTCCGATCGCGGAGGGGTATCAAGAGGCAAGCAGGAAGAGGGAAGGAACGCCACGGATGAGTGCAACGCAGGTAAAGGAGCTTTCATGAATGCTAAATTGGCTGGCTTTGGCTAAAATTAAAAGAGTTGTTGTGCAAGGAGTTTTATGGCTGTTGGCAAGGATACAATTTTTGAGCGCTTTTTGTCGCCCCTGATACGACTGGCGATCGACGAACAAGCACTGAAACGACTCTACGAAGGTATCGACTGGGAAACAGCGGGCGATCGCCACCGACAACCAGACCTAGTTTATCCCGAATATTACAGCAGCCAAAACTTTCACGGCATCGAAGGCGGCTACCTCAACCCCAGTGCAGCGGTTTCCTACGATCCAATTACGCAATACGTTTTGCCTCCCCACGAAACAGTCGTCAGACAAGGCTTAATAGACGGTGTGCGGGTGAAGCCGCGCCGAATCATCGATTTGGGATGCGGCACTGGCTCAACCACGCTGATGCTCAAACAAGCCTTTCCGGAAGCGGAAGTTGTCGGCCTGGATTTGTCGCCATATATGCTGGTAGTCGCCGAAATGAAATCGCAAAAAGCCGGCTTAAATATCGAGTGGTTGCACGGAAATGCCGAAAGCGTTGCTTTTGCTGACGGCAGCTTTGATTTAGTTGCAGCTTCCTTGCTGTTTCACGAGACGCCACCTGCGGTATCGCGGGCAATTTTGCGAGAAAGTTTCCGATTGCTGAAGGTTGGGGGACAAGTGGCAATTTTGGACGGAAACCAAAAAACTTTGCGGCAGACAGAGTGGCTGACTGATATCTTTGAAGAGCCTTATATTAAGTCTTATGCCACTGGTAGTATTGATGCTTGGGCGGGGGCTGCTGGATTCGCGGCGGTGCAAACTCAGGATTACTGGTGGGTGCATCAGGTAACGCAGGGTGTGAAACCTCTTCCTGGGGAAGATTTGGAACCGGTGCGGGCGGCGAAGGTGTGGAATCCGATCGATTTGGTTCCTGATTTGGATGGCGATTTACCGGGAATTCCAGCTTACAGTTGACAGTTGACAGTTGACAGTTGACAGTTGACAGTTGACAATTGACAGTTGACAGTTGACAGTTGACAGTTGACAGTTGACAGTTGACAGTTGACAGTTGACAGTTGACAGTTGACAGCTAACAGCTAACAGCTAACAGTTGAGAGTTGCTATTCAATAACGAATAACCAATAACGAATAACCAATAACCAATAACCAATAACCAATAACGAATAACGAATAACCAATAACGAATAACCAATAACGAATAACGAATAACCAATAACGAATAACCAATAACGAATAACGAATAACGAATAACGAATAACGAATAACGAATAACGAATAACCAATAACCAATAACCAATGACTAATAACCAATAACCAATAACCAATGACTAATGACTCTAAAAGCAGTTTTATTTGATTTTAATGGCGTTATTATTAATGACGAGTCGATTCACGAGAAAATAATCGATCGACTGATGCTAGATGAAAATCTCCAACTCAAACGTGGGGAGTTTCGGGAAGTGTGCTTGGGAAGGAGCGATCGCACTTGTATTACCGAACTGCTGAAGCGCCGGGGACGATATCTGACAGAAACATACCTCGATCGCTTGCTGCTACGCAAGGCCCAAGCTTATCAGGAAACAATCAATAGTTTGGAAAAATTGCCCATTTATTCGGATGTGGCAGAATTTATTGACAAAATTCGGGTTTCCGGACTAAAAATGGCGGTAGTTAGCGCGGCAATGCGATCGGATATAGAATTGGTGTTAGATCGATCGGGTTTGGCTGCAAACTTTGAATTAATTGTCGCAGGCGACGACTTGATGGCGAGCAAACCAGCACCCGACGGCTATCTGTTGGCGGTGGAACTTCTCAACCAGAAATATCCCGGATTTAACTTGCAAGCGATCGAGTGTTTGGCATTAGAAGATACCTTTGCAGGGATAGAAGCGGCGAAAAAAGCGGGGATTCAGGTAGCGGGGGTGACTCACACTTACCCGTTTCACATGATCCAGCGCCAAGCTAATTGGACGGTGGACTATTTTGCTGATTTAGAGTTGGACAGAGTAGCCCAACTTTGCTCGATCGCCCCGACTCCACCAGCAGCATAAAACACTTGACGTTTTTAGCAGTTACGTGCTAACGTAGTTGACTGTCTGCCAAATTCAATACAAATGCGACCTGTAAGCCTTTGAGATTTGGCAATCGGGCATCTAAAATGTTAAATTAAAAGTCAATCAGGGGAATTAGCTCAGTTGGTAGAGCGCTGCGATCGCACCGCAGAGGCCAGCGGTTCGAGTCCGCTATTCTCCATAAAATCAGGGATATTTCTACAAATTTTGGGCGGGTGAGGTGGTTTGAGATTGGCTTGCGTGCGATCGAGCAATTTCTGCCTAACTCCCAACATTCATCAGGTATCGCTATAAAAAAAGCGGGTTTCTAATTTCAGACTGATTCCGGAAAAGACGTATTTGGGTTGACAAACGGGTTTCTGTCGCAGTTACTCTCAATCCCCACCAAACCTTCAATTTGTCAATAACAATAAGTTTTGTATCTAAAGGTACAACATTCTTCTAAAGCGAGTCTTAATATCAAGTCGCTATGTGTTATTATTCTCAATCATCTGACAGAGCTATTCAGGAGTAACTAGAAAAAATGACAAAGCGATTCGATCGGCGGAAATTTCTCTTATACAGTTCTGCTACCCTCACATCAAGTTTATTTCTAAAAGCTTGTAGAACTCCCACTCCAACCGCAACCCCAGCCGCTTCTCCAACAGCAGCAGGAACTACACCAGCAGCACCAGCAGCCAGCAGTGGGAACACGATCAAAGTAGGAATTTTGCATTCCTTGAGCGGCACAATGTCAATCAGCGAAAAAAGCGTTGTGGAGGCTGAACAATTAGCGATAGAAGAAATCAATAAAGCTGGCGGCGTCCTCGGAAAACAAATCCAAGCAATAGTAGAAGACGGCAACTCAGACTGGCCGACTTTTGCCGAAAAAGCCAAAAAATTGATCGATCAAGACAAAGTTGTCACCGTCTTTGGCTGCTGGACATCCGCCAGCCGCAAAGCAGTGTTACCAGTATTTGAAGAAAAAAATCATATGCTCTGGTATCCCGTACAATACGAGGGTCAAGAGTGCTCCAAGAATATCTTTTATACCGGGGCTGCGCCGAACCAGCAAATCGAACCAGCAGTAGACTGGCTGCTAGCAAATAAAGGCAAAAAATTCTTCTTAGTCGGGTCGGACTACGTTTTCCCCCGCACCGCAAACACTATTATCAAAGCACAGCTAGCAGCCAAAGGTGGCGAATTAGTTGGGGAAGATTACATACCTTTGGGCGGTACAGAAGTCACGCCAATTATTACTAAAATCAAGGCAGCTTTACCCGAAGGTGGTGTCATTTTCAATTCCCTCAACGGCGACAGCAACGTCGCATTTTTCAAACAGTTGCAGGGCGCAGGTTTGACCCCGGACAAATATCCGTCAATGTCAGTCAGTATAGCAGAAGAAGAAGTAAAGGCGATCGGCGTAGAATATCTCAAAGGCCATTACGCCGCCTGGAATTACTTCATGACTGTGGAATCTCCGGCAAATAAAAAATTTGTGGAAGCTTTCAAGGCAAAATACGGCAAAGACAGAGTGACTAACGACCCGATGGAAGCAGCTTACATCATGGTTTACCTGTGGAAGCAAGCCGTCGAAAAAGCAGGAACACCAGACGATTTGGAAAAAGTGCGGGCAGCAGCTTTGGGTCAAACTTTTGACGCCCCGGGTGGCAAAGTAACCCTGGAAGTTAACCATCACCTTTCTAAATTTGTGCGGTTGGGCGAAGTGAGAGAAGATGGTTTGTTTAACATCACTTTTGCTACGCCAGAAGCCGTGAAGCCGATTCCTTGGAATCAGTTTGTCGCTGAAACAAAAGGTTTTTCTTGCGATTGGTCTGACCCCGCAAAAGGCGGCAAATTCAAGGCACCATAAGTAGCCAAGACCAATTTTATTTAATGTTGGCAACAGATATTCGATCCCCCCTAACCCCCCTGGTGGGAGGGGGGACAATATCTTGATTTCAAAGTCAACCCCTACTCCCCTTATTAATTAAGGGGGATTTAGGGGGATCGAGACTTGGCTACCAGCGCTATTATACAGATGGTTTTAGTTCTAAGTTGAGACGCATGAAATAAAACCTACCTCTACAAAAAATATTTATTGTATGTAAAAAAGTAAGAGGAAAAAAATGGCGATCGACTTATTGGACGGTTTATTTAATGGCATTAGCATCGGCGCTGTTTTGCTAATTGCAGCCCTGGGATTAGCGATTATTTTTGGGCTGATGGGCGTAATTAATATGGCTCACGGCGAGTTGATGATGTTGGGGGCTTATACAACTTTTGTAGTGCAGAATTTCTTCAAAGGTATCGGAGGATTTGCCTTTGAAACTTATATTTTATTTGCCATTCCCCTCGCTTTTTTAGTGGCGGCATTAGTAGGATTAATTCTCGAACGGGGAGTGATTCGTCATCTCTACGGGCGGCCGCTAGAAACTCTGCTGGCGACGTGGGGCGTAAGTTTGATTTTGCAGCAGTTTGTTCGCAGCGTCAGTTGGGGGCTGGTAACGGGAATTGCGGTGTTTTGTTTGCTGTTTTTTGGCGGCTTGCAGGTGCTGAAACGGCGCCCCGATTTCGATCGCACTCGCAGCACATTTATCGCCATAATTTTGCCTCTGTCTCTCGGTATTTCCTGGGCAGTGAGCGCATTTTTAGGGGAAACTTACAAACTGGCAGTAACTCAACCTTGGTTTGGCGCTCAAAACGTTGATGTGACTGCGCCTGCATGGCTGCGCGGCGGCATCCCGCTGGGAACTTTTCAGTTACCCTACGCCCGACTTTTTATTATTGCGCTGACAGGCATTTGTTTGGCAGGAATTTACCTATTTTTGCAAAAGTCTGTGTGGGGATTGCGGATTCGCGCTGTGACGCAAAATCGCAGCATGAGCGCTTGTTTGGGAATACCTACCGAACAAGTAGATGCGCTGACTTTTGCTTTGGGTTCGGGATTGGCTGGTGTCGCTGGGTGCGCGATTAGTTTGATTGGTTCTGTAGGGTCAAATACCGGACAAAATTATATAGTCGATACCTTTATGGTGGTGGTTGTGGGCGGTGTGGGCAAGATTATGGGGAGTGTAGTTGCTGCAATGGCGATCGGCACTGCAAATTATCTCATCGGATCGGGAACACTTGCATTAATGTTTGCTCCTGTCAAGCCTTTAGCTGATTTTTTCACATTTTTCGCCACCACCAGCATGGCAAAAGTCATGGTATTCGCCTTAATTATGGCTTTTCTGCAAGTGAAGCCGGGCGGAATTTTTCCGCAAAAAGGACGGACTGTTGAGAATTAAAAACTACAGCTTTGAGCGGCAAAAAAATGAAGAATACAGAAAAAAAGGCTCTGTTTAAAGAAGCAGCAATTGTAGGGGCGATCGCCATAATTGCGATCGCGATCGTCCCAGGAATACTTGCTGACGCTCGTCTCAACCAATTGGGACGATTTTTAGCACTAGCGATTGTAGCTCTCGGTATAGACTTAATTTGGGGATATACAGGTTTGCTCAGTCTGGGACATGGCGTATTTTTTGCGATCGGTGGCTACGCCTTCGCCATGCACCTAAAACTGCAAATTCCCCCAACCGCCAGCAGTCAATTACCCGAATTCATGAACCTCTACGGCGTCACCGAACTGCCCTGGTTTTGGCAACCATTCTATTCATTTCCCTTCTCAGTCATCGCCCTATTCCTCATCCCCGCCATCTTGGGCGGACTTTTAGGTTACTTAGTATTCCGCAATCGCATTCGAGGCGTTTACTTTTCAATTCTCACCCAAGCAGCCACAATTGTATTTTTCAACTTCTTTAACGGCCAGCAAAAACTGATTAACGGCACCAACGGACTCACCGACTTTAAAACCCTATTCGGAGCCACAGTAAACGGCAGAGATACTCAATATATTTTCTACATTCTCACCGTACTATTTCTAGCAGCAACTTACGCCCTCTGCCGCTGGCTGACAAGCGGGCGTTTCGGGCGCTTGCTACTAGCAATTCGCGACGACGAAGTGCGCCTGCGTTTCTCCGGCTACAATCCCACAGGATACAAAGTTTTAGTATTTGCAATTTCCGCCGGCTTAGCCGGGATTGCAGGCGCTTTATTCACCGTACAAACGGGAATTATTTCGCCAAAGGCAATGGATATAGCATTTTCCATCGAAATGGTAATTTGGGTAGCAGTAGGAGGTCGCGCCACATTATCAGGAGCAATATTGGGAGCGCTGCTAGTCAACTTTGGCAAAAGTTTCTTGAGCGAACAATTCCCCGAAGTGTGGCTGTTTTTCCAAGGCGCATTATTCCTAATAGTAGTCACCGTGCTGCCCGACGGCCTAGTCGGATGGGTGCAAAATCAAGATTTTGAGCAAATCCGTCGCTTGTTCAGAAAACCGAAGTACGCATCTACTTACCCCAGCCTGGAACAAGACCCCGAAGTGCAGCACGAAAAAGAAGAACTTGAACATTGATTGCAAAAATATCGTGTATATATAAGTAGGCGGACATAAATAAATGTCACCCGGAAGAGAGAAACGAAGCAATCGCCATAGACTTGACACCAGCTTTCCTGCGGCTCGCTTCGCTAACATGACTCGCTCCCCAGATGCAATATATATGTCCACCTACTTAGATATCAGTAGCAAGCAGCTTCGTTTTTTTAACTTGAGGGGAAACGTATGGCAGATATTATTGACTACAAAATCTACGGCGACGATTTGCAACTCATCGAGATTGAACTCGACCCCAAAGAAGGCGTCAGGGCCGAAGCAGGAACCATGACATACATGGAAGGCGACATCCAAATGCAAACATCCACAGGTGGTGGCCTATTTCAAGGTTTCAAGCGGATGCTGACAGGAGCGGGTTTTTTCATTACCACCTTTGTCAACGCCGGAAATCGCAAAGCCCGCGTCGCTTTTGCCGCACCCTATCCGGGTAAAGTAATTCCCCTCGATTTAGGCAAACTTGGCGGTAAATTTTTGTGTCAAAAAGACTCATTTCTCTGTGCCGCCAACGGGATTGAAATTGAGGTAGCTTTCACCAAGCGGCTGGGTGCCGGTTTCTTTGGCGGAGAAGGCTTTATTCTGCAAAAATTACAGGGTAACGGGTTAGCTTTTGTTCATGCGGGAGGAACAATCGTTGAGAAAAATTTGGGAGTTGGCGAAGTGTTGCGGGCGGACACTGGTTGTTTGGTAGCTTTTGCGCCGACGGTAGATTACGATATTCAGTTTGTGGGCGGCTTTAAAAATGCTTTATTTGGTGGCGAAGGCTTGTTTTTAGTCAAGCTAACCGGGCCGGGTAAAGTGTATTTGCAAAGTCTGCCACTCTCGAAGTTGGCTGAGCGGATTATGGCTGCAACTCCAGCTCCAGTAACGAGCAGTTCTAATAGTTTTAGCTTCGAGTAAAAGGTTCGTAGTGAGGACTTCAGTCCGCATTTAGCTCAAATACTCGTTACCAGGCTAAGAGGTTTTTAGTGAAGACTTGAGTCCGCATCTTACCCAAATACTTGTTACCAGGCTGTACCTGATAACCAGCAAAAACCAGCAAAAGGGAAACAGCCTGGGAACAAGTAAATGTATCCAAAACAGGCGAGGCAGAGCCTCTGGACTTGGGATAAGGGGTATAGCGAAAGGAACCAGTAATCGCAGGATGTGACTCATTGAGATTTGGAATGACTTTGGAGAAATTTGATAAGATTTAAATTTCTATTATTTCTACTTACCAGATCCAGTGGAGTTTGACCAGAATCATTTTTAGCATTAACATCAGCTCCTCTTTGAACCAGTAATTCCACTGTCAGAAAGCTCTCTATACTGGCAGCCGCGTGCAGTGGAGTACCAATATCAGCCTTGGCATTAATATTTGCACCTTTGGCTATTAAAAGTTGTGTTAATTTTATGCCATAATATTGAGTCTTAGCTGCTATATGCAGTGGAGTCCGGCCCCGAATATCCTTAATATTGATATCCGCGCCCTTGGAAATTAATAGTTCGGCCATTTGAATGTTGTTAGGCCCGAAAATAGCCACTGACAAAGGAGTTTGTGAACTATTATTTTTCGCATCAACCTGCGCTCCTTTAGTAATTAATAAATCTGCTAATTCGATCGTATCGTTTCCTATCATACTAGCAATCAAGTGAAGTGGAGTTTCGCCGCCTTCCGATCTGAAATTAACATCTGCTCCCTTATCAATTAGTTGTTCGATAAAATATTTGTTTCTATTGACACTCAACAAGGCACATCTCAGCAGGGAAATTTTAATATTTGAACCCTCGGAAAGCGGCTCTGGGTTGCCTCCCCATTTGAGATAATTTATAGCAATATCGCTGTTTCCTGTGCGAATTGAATCACACAGCCTTGAGGGGGTACCTCCCAAGAACTGAATTATTGTATACTTCAATGAAATGGGAAGAACAAAAACTGCAATTATTATTATTAAAGTTCCAGTTCCGCCGGCTATTATTTGCGATCGCACTTTTGGCGATAGATTCAAATTTTTGCATCGATCGCGAAGGATTGTTAGTAACGAACTTTTACCAGTAATGTCAATAGGCTGAAGGGCTTTCAGCGCCGCTTCTGCATTAGGAAAGCGACGTTTGGAGTTAGGCTCCACCATCTTCTTGAGCCACTTAATAAACAGTGGATTCAGTTGGGGTGCTATTCCCTGAAGATTGAAGCGACTGTTGTCATCAACTAAATTCCCAATATTAGCCGATCGAGTATTAGTCACCAAAGCGATTAAACTCGCCCCCAAGCTGTAAACATCTGAAGCTTCGCTGAGGGGACGATTAAATAACTGTTCTGGAGACATAAACCCCATTGTCCCCGCACAGACGCTGCTGATAGCATTTTTTTCTTTGCCAATCCGAGCAAAGCCAAAGTCTACTAGGTAAACATTTTTTTGTTTGTCTATTAAAATGTTTTCTGGTTTGATGTCCCGATGAATCACTGGCGGAACATGACTTTGTAAGTAAACCAAAATTTCTAAAAGAGAAACAGCGATTTGCTTCATTTCCTCTGGTTTAAAAGTACGGCGCTTGTCCAGGGATGAAGCATCTTTGTATTCTTGTACCAAACAAAATCCGGCTGCTGTTTCAAAAGAATCCCTGTAGCCAGGGATGCGCGGATGATTCAATGCTTTGAGGACTTCTATTTCTTGTTGGTAAGCTTTAAATCCCGACCAATTAGAATCTTGTTGGGCGAAGCGAAATTCTTTGAGGACTACCTTGATTGGCGGGTTGACACTGGTATCAAGTCCTAGAGATGTGACGCGCCCTCCTTCTGGGTTGCGTCCTAGTTCTTTGACTGTTTGGTATCGATTTTGCGCCGTCATCTTGCCCGCTCCTCCTATTTTGGCGTTTTCTGCAACAGCCTGTTTCTCCGGCGGTTGAGCGAGAAATGGAGTAGAGGCGATCGCATTTTAAGAGTCTGTATTTTTTTAGCTTGAAAGTACCTGCACCAAGCTGTTGCCATATTATAATACCAGAATCACAGACTCTTCTGAAAAATCAACAATCCTTAACAAAAAGGAGAATAATTACAAAATATCATGTTAAACTGGTTGTAAAATAGTCTTAAATATCTAATCTAGTACGTTGCCTAATGCCAGCACTGTCAAGGTGTAATTAACTTGTTTACGCTATCGCAGCGATTGAACAGTAGCAGTTATGTAGGGTGCGTCAGTCAGTAGATGTTTCGGCTAGCTCAAAGACTATAGGCTGACGCACCTTCCAAAGACAATTAAGGACAAGCAGTTATGTAAGGTGCGTCAGCCCGCAGATTTTTCGGTTTTTCCAGAGACTGTTTACTGACGCACCCTACAACTAAAATTCAGGAAAATCAAGAAAAATCAGTTGTTGTATATTGCGGAATTAAAGTTATGAAGGGAAAAGTATTAGAGATAGAAAATTTGACTGTTAGTTTTGATGGTTTCAAAGCCATCAACGGTTTAAATTTCAGCATGGATGCGGGGGAACTGCGAGTTATCATTGGCCCTAACGGTGCGGGGAAAACAACTTTTCTCGATTCGATTACGGGGAAGGTGCAGCCGACGGAAGGGCGAGTGATATTTAAGGGCAAAAATTTGCGCCAATTGTCCGAATATCAGATTGCGCGTCTGGGTATTGGCCGCAAGTTTCAAACGCCGCGAGTTTACTTGAATTTAACGCCGCGCGAAAATTTGGAGCTATCTTGCAACGGCAATAAAAATGTATTTCCAACTCTGTTTAAGCCTGCTCCTGCTGCTGAAAAGCGCACGGTGGCGGGTTTGTTAGAAACTATTGGTTTGGTTGCTAAGGCTGATGTTTTGGCTGGTTTGCTTTCTCACGGGGAAAAGCAGTGGTTGGAAATTGGGATGTTGGTGGCGCAATCTCCTGATTTGTTGTTGGTGGATGAGCCTGTGGCGGGTTTGACTGATGAGGAAACTGTGTTAACTGGAGAGTTGCTGATTTCGCTGGCCGAAAGTCATTCGGTGTTGGTAATTGAACATGATATGGAGTTTGTGCGGCAAATTGCGCGGCAGGTGACGGTGTTGCATCAGGGTGCTGTTTTGTGCGAGGGAACGATGGATGAGGTGCAAAATGACGATCGGGTAATTGAGGTATATTTGGGAAAACCAGAAGAGTGAAGAAGTTCGGCAACGGATTGTGTAACGGATGTAACGGATTACCGATTACTAATTACTAATTATCAAACATATGCTGCAAGTTTCTGATTTGAATGTTTACTATGGCGAAAGTCACATTTTGCGCGGTGTCGATTTAAGTGTTAATGCGGGGCAAATGGTTTGCTTGATCGGCCGCAATGGTGTTGGCAAAACTACTATGCTAAAAACCCTAATGGGCTTGCTGCAACCTCGCAGCGGCACAATTAATTTTGGCGGACAATCTATTGTCTCTAAGTTGACTCACCAGCGGGCTAAATTGGGGATTGGTTATGTGCCTCAAGGGCGCGAAATTATCCCGCGTTTGACTGTTAAAGAAAATTTATTGTTAGGGTTGGAAGCGAAACCAACTCTGACCAAAAATCCTGAAGTTCCTGATGAGATTTTTGAGTTATTTCCGGTTTTGAAGACTATGCTCGATCGCATGGGGGGCGATTTGAGCGGGGGACAGCAGCAGCAGTTGGCGATCGCTAGGGCTTTGATGGGTGAGCCGAAATTGCTGGTTTTGGATGAACCGACGGAGGGAATTCAGCCGTCGATTATTTTAGACATTGAAGCTGCTGTGCGCCGGGTAGTTGCGACTAGGGGAATTTCGGTTTTGTTGGTGGAGCAACATTTGCATTTTGTGCGGCAAGCTGATTGGTATTATGCTATGCAGAAAGGCGGGATTGTGGCTTCTGGAAGCACTAGCGAGTTGAGTGATGAGGTGGTTCAGAGGTTTTTGGCTGTTTGATTTATATTTTTGGACTTATCAATACCAAAGAAACCGGGTTTTTTATGCGATTAAGGGTTTTGATGCAGTAGCTTCGTAAAAAAAACCCGGTTTCTGCCTCTAGGAAAGATTTTGTGATTAATTTTTTCGGCCGTCTGGCATGGTTGTGCCGGCCATGCTGGCTCGATCGATACTAGCGCCATCTATATTAGCATTCCGGAGGTTCGCATTTGACAGATTTGCGTCTCTGAGGTCGCAAAATCGCAAGTCTGCACCGTCTAAATTGGTTCCTGTCAAGTTGGCTTTTCGGAGGTTGGTGTTGCTGATTCTCGCTCCGATTAACTGGGCTCCGCTTAAGTCTGTGCGAGCCATATTGGTGTTGACAAAATCTGAGATCTCGAAGGTACTACCGCTGAGGCTGGCGTCTGATAAATCTGCTCCTGTGACGATCGCATTTTTTAAGCGTATGTTAACTAATTTTATAGCTCGGAGGTCGCAACGGACGCAGCTTTGGGTTAGCAACAGCGTTTCGACGTTGGCGTTGATTTGGTCAATTTGTTGCTGGGAGAACCTTTCGGCAAATTCTGGGGAGACGTAACCGAGCTTTTTGGGATCTTCTGCTTTTGGTTGGGGTGTTGGTGTTTGGGGTGTTGGTGTTTGGGGTGTTGGTGGTTGAGTTGTCGGTGGTTGGGGTATTTGTGGTTGGATGATTGGTGGTTGAGGTGTTGGTGTTTGGGGCGTTGGTGTTTGCCCGATCGCCCTTAGTTGCAGCCCCACCTTCGGATATTCTAGAGTGGCGGCAGAAATTAGCAGGGCGATCGACAGTATTGTGATTTTTTTCATAAATAAATAACTTCTTGCTTGCAAGAATACCATTTACAGCAAATTCTCTGTAAAGATGGTACACTCAATCGAGTATATTAAGCCAAAAATAAAACATTCCTGATTTCAGTCAAAAGTGTTACGGTATGCGATCGCAAATAATTAACCTATGCCTTACAGTAAATTTACTCTCAGCAAAGCTGTAGAGGATTTCAATCTTACGATCGTTGAAGGCGCGCGTTTCTTCCCCGAAATTGCGCCAGTCACTCCTAGTCTTTTGCTTCAGGATACTCTTAAAGAAACGATTCCATGGGCGATCGCAGTCAGCAGTGAAAAAGCTCGATCTGAGGGGATTATCAATCCTGTGTTGCTGGAAGTCAAACGGCAGCTTCAAGGGCAGATTAGCGTTTTTTCCGGCGAAGAATTCAATGTAGAACCGGAGGCTGAACTCACAGGCTATGTGGACTTTCTCCTAAGTCGTTCCCCGGAACAACTATTTATTAAAGCCCCTGCGGTTGTCTTAGTGGAAGCCAAGAAAGAAGACCTTAAACCAGGTTTGGGGCAATGCCTTGCAGAAATGGTTGCCGCTCAACGTTTTAACCAACAAAAGCAACAGCCGATATCGACTATTTACGGAACCGTAACTAGCGGTACAGTTTGGCGGTTTCTTAAACTAGAAGAGCAATGCGTATCTATCGATCTTACTGATTATTCTCTGCTTCCGGTTGAGCAAATATTGGGCTTCCTCGTTTGGATGATGACTGAAAATTGCTAGATATTAGGTTGGGCTAAATAGAGCCAAATTCAGATAAAAAACTTCGGAACCGTCAGGGGCGCGAATCAACTTTTCTATTACCGCAGGTAGTTGCTGTTGGCGGTACAACTCTGGAATTTCGCAGAAACTTTCTTCGGCAATTTCCAAGATTTTCGGCATATCAGGAATGGGAATTCCCAAGCGATCGCTTTTATTTAAGCTGCAAACAATCAGGTAGTTGCAGTCAGCAATACTCCGACTGCTAGGAAATATTTTAGATAAATTAATCAGGGTAATTAGTTCTTCTTGGTGCCGAACTAAACTTTGACCGCTATCTAAAAAACCGTAGGGATTAAAGTCTTTGACAACACGCTGCACTTTTTCTATAGGAACCGCATAATTAACGTTTCCCAGTTCAAAGGACACAAGTTTTCGAGGAGGAGTTCTGACAGCGCCTTGTTTCTTGCTGCGAAAGCGGCGATTGTAATTCGTGTGAGTCATGCGATTTTTGATTTTAGATTGGGAATCTATTCGTTACCAGGCACTGCTGGGAAATAGTATTTTTTTCTAGGTATGTAGTTGCGCTTCAGCGCTCTTTGTATATATATGAAAGAGCGCTAAAGCGCAACTACGTACCTTTATTTAATGTTTGATTAATTTTGGTATTGCTTCTAAAAGTTGAGATTCACTGTAAGGTTTCGTAAAATATTGATTGGCGCCTAATTCCATTGCCATTTGTCGGTGTTTTTCGCCGCTGCGGGATGTCAGCATGGCTACGGGAATCTTAGCAAACCGCTGGGTCGATCGCATAGAGCGCAATAATTCAAATCCATCCATCCGGGGCATTTCAATATCGACAATCGCCAAACTGCAATCAAGACCATTTTGCAGCTTTTCCAGGGCATCCAAGCCGTCTTTAGCCTGAACTACGCGGTAGCGGGCACGAGTCAGCATCAGAGACAACAACTGCCGAATTGTATAGGAATCGTCCACTACCAAAATCTGGGGCGACTGACTCGAAGTCGGCGCCACTTGTGGCACTTTACCAGACACAGGGGCGATCGAACTATTGGATAAAGGTTGACCCACCAAATCATCCACATCCAAAATAGTTACAACTTTACCGTCCCCCAAAATCGTACTCCCCAAAACCCCGCGAGGCTTGGATAGAGGAGGCGGCAAAGGTTTAACCACAATTTCCTGCTGGCCGATCAGGCGTTCCACGGCCACCGCCAGCATTCCTTCGGTAGAAGCCAAAACCAAGACGGGAATGTGATCTTGAGTCAAAGGGTCTGGAGAGGGGCCATCGGGCCCGACGACGCTGTATTCGAGCAAATCTTGCAGTCGCACCAAACGAATAAATTCATCCCGCCACCACAACATCGGCTGATTGCCGGCGGTGTGAACTTCCGAAGCTTTAATATGCAGAATTTCCTCGACTGCATCTAGCGGTACTGCTATTTTATTGCGATCGGTCTTTACCATCAAAGCCTCAGTAATCGACAGCAACAATGGCAGTTTGATGATAAAACTCGTACCTTTTCCCAGGCGAGAATCCACCTTCACAGTCCCCCGCACAGTCCGCAAATTTGTTCGCACCACGTCGAGTCCGACTCCTCGCCCGGAAAGATCGCTCACTTCCTCGGCAGTGCTGAAACCGGGCCAAAATAGAAAATCATAGAGTTCGGCAATCGAAAATTCTTGGGCTTGTTCTTCCGTCGCTAAACCCTTTTTAACTATTTTGCGGCGAATGATTTCCGGGTCAATACCTTTACCGTCATCGGCGACAGTAATAATAGTTTGGCCGCCTTGGTGGCGGGCTTCGATTTCAATTTGACCGCTGGCGGGTTTGCCAATTGCTTGCCGAACTTCGGGCATTTCGATGCCGTGGTCAAAAGCGTTTCTTACTAAATGTACCAAGGGATCGCGCAAAGCGTCGAGCAAACTTTCGTCAATTTTGGTATCCCTTCCTACTAACAGCAGGTTGACATCTTTATCGTAGGTGAGGCACATATCCCGAAGCGCCCTCGGTAAGTGGTCTACGGCGCGACTGAAACTCACGACTCGCAACTGCATGACGCGGCTGCGAAGTTGTTCGGTGATGCGGCGCAGTTGGTCGGTACTGCGCTCGAATTTCATTGCTAAGGTGTCTAATTTGGTGGCGGATTGAGAAATTGCTTCGGCGGTTTCGATGACTTCTGCGGCGGTTGAGTGGAACTCTGTATAACGATCCATCTCTAAGATATCGAAGTGAGAATGGTCGATCGAGGATTTGTCGTTAACAATCAGTGGAAATTCTGTTTCATATCCTGCAAGTTTTCCTAATCCCGAATTGCCGTTTCCTCCTCTCCAGTCTGCAAAACTCAGTCTGTCGTATTCTTCGCGCAACTGGCCGCCGAATTGATTTAAATCTACGATACTGCGGCGGATGCGTTTGACTTCGCCGCGCAATTCGGATTCTTGCAGTTCCAAATTTGTACGGTTGATGACTAATTCTCCGACCAGATTCACTAATTCTGTTAACCGTTCTAAGTCTACGCGGATTGTTGGTCGCTGCGGGTTGGGGAGGGGGGGAGAGGGAGAGAGGGGAGAGGGGGAGAGGGGGAGAGGGGGGGAGGTTTCGGATGTTTGTGATTCGTTTGGGGGTGGGGGGGAGATTTGGGGGAGTTCGTTAGCGCAGCCCTCGAAGAGGATCGCCCTTCCGTCTAATAGCTGCTGGCGTGCGGTTTGCAACGACTGGGCGATCGCCCAACCCTCCGACTGCAACCGCTGTAAAGTCAAATCTGGAGAGTCTATCAAATCTCTGAGGGGTTCAGCGACTTTCCCAAAATCCGGCAATTGCAGCATTCCAGCCAAGCCGGAGAGTTGGTAATAAACCTGGTTGAGGGCGGTGACGCTTTTTGGCAAATCTGCCTCCGAAGCTTGGGAAAGCTCAGTTTCTAGGCGATTGAAGATTGGCGGCAATTCGTGTTCAAAAATCAGTTTCAGGGTTTCCGGGGCTGCCGATCGACTGGCTGCGGGAACGGGCGGCGGCCCCGGCTTGCCGTACTTGGCCTCGAACTGGGCATGAATTTGGGCGATCGCCTCCAGGTTTGACCTTTGATCGGGAGTGCTGACATCCGAGTGGTGAATTGCTTCGGCCGCTATCTTTTTGAGAGCATCCACCCCTTGCAGCAAAACAGTTATAGTGACCGGTTCCAGGGCCGACAAGTCCGTGCGATCGCGCAAAATGACAAAACAGTCCTCCAGCGTGTGAGCCGCCGCCGACACGTCTTGAAAGCCCAACATCGAACCCGCACCTTTAATCGAGTGAGCGGCCCGAAACATTTCTTTAACACCCGCTTGTCGCCCTTTCAAATCTGCGCCTTCCATCGCCAGCAGGTGAGTTTCCATTGATTGGAGAAACTCTTGCGTTTCTGCGGTAAAAGCATCTATTAATTCGTTTAAATCATCATCATCCATATATAGCAGTTGACAGTTGACAGTTGACAGTTGACAGTTGAGAGCTTGCCGTGAGCGTAGTCGAATGGTTGACAGTTGACAGTTACAAGGTACGGGAATCAAACCGTTTATGCTATAGGGTTCTAAGCTCTATTCATCAGGTTATTTATGTGAGCGCCGGATGTGGCGGTTGCTATAAATATGAATATCGGTGCCCAGTACTTTTGAACTATTACCGATAACCTCGGTTTTTTATTAATCCTTTGAACTCAACGAACTTTCTTTCGTTATTTCCGATTGCAAGCCAAGTTGTTGCCGCACTGCTTGCAATGATTTTCCTCTTTTTGCCTTCGGACGATCGCTTGGAGCCGGCACATCGTCAGCAGAAATAACTGGCTTTTTTAGAGCAGCCAGGAGTTGGTTTAATTCTGCTTGAAGTTCTGCCAATGATTCTCCATAAGGTGCAGTTTCTTTTTCGGCGCAGGCTGCGATCGCACCCGTATCGTCATAATACACCGTGCGAATTGTGTACCCGCCATCCTCAAAAAATACTCGATAATCCCAGTTCATCATAGTTCTTCCTCTTCCCCTTGAAATATGTATTTATTCCCAGGCTTGCCAGCGATGCGCTCTATACTGACAATTTTAACTTGCTGCTCAACGTTGTACAAAACGCGATATAGCCCCACTCTCAATTCCCATTCTGCTGTATTGTTTGGACGCAGGGGTTTCCGGTTGCGCGTCTCCGTAGTGGGTTCATAACAAAGGTTAGCTTCAATACCGTCAACAATTACATTCTGTTCGTGTTTTTTAAACCACTGCAAATCCTCAATTGCTTGGTCTGTAAACTCGATTTCAAACACGATAGCTGCACCTTAAAATATTCCAAATACCGATCTATGCTAGCATTCATCATCGCACACTGTGACTTCTTAACGGGAGCCTCTTAATATCATCTCCGAAAAGGATGACCCTAATAAGATTGGTTTGTAGTGAGGACTTTAGTCCGCATCCATAGAAGGACTAAAGTCCTCACTACAAACCTTTGACTAATAACTAACTGCGGAAATTAGCCACCGACTTTTGCAATTTGCTGACAGAACCGGATAAATCATCAAGCGATGCTTTGACATCGGAACCTTTTTGGGCAGTTGTATTTGCAATCTCATTGACTTGCTGCATACTGTTAGAAATCTCCTCAGCCGAAACAGTTTGTTTAGCCGAAGCGCGAGTAATATTCTGCACCAAAGCATTCATTTCTCGACTAACTTCGATGATGGCATTCAGGTGAGTTTTAGCTTCGCTTGCTAGCTTAGTACCTTCCACTACCTCCAGTGTCCCCGATTCCATTGCCTTCATCACGCGGCTGATTTCTTCTTGAATTGTACCCACAATTTCCGAGATTTCCTCAGTCGCGCCGGCCGATCGCTCTGCCAACTTCCGCACCTCTTCGGCGACAACCGCAAAACCTAAACCTTGTTCGCCGGCTCTGGCTGCTTCAATCGTAGCATTGAGAGCTAACAAATTGGTTTGGGAAGCCAGTTGAGAAATCGAAGTGACAATTTTGCCGATTTGTTGCGAAGATTCGCCCAAACGCTTCATCATTTTTGAGGTAGAGGCGATCGTCAACCGGAGCTCGTTAATGCCTTCGACAGCGCGATCGACCGCCATACCGCCGACTTCTGCGGTGTGAGAAGACTGCTGAGCAACGGTTTCGGCGCGCACCGAAACATCTCGCACGTCGCGGATCGAATTCACGATTCGCTCGATTTCCCGCATGATTGCAGATATTTTTTCTGCTTGAACTTCCGCCTGTTGAGTGAGTTCGCTGGTATTGTTAATTGACTCGCCAGTGGCAGATGTTACCTGTTCGGCTAAAGTTTGAATTCCCGTTACCACCTTCCGCAGAGAACCAATTAAAAAGTTAAAAGAGTCGGCGACAGCACCTAAAACGTCATTCGTTACTTCCGCCCTGACTGTCAAATCCCCTTGAGCTGCGCCTTTAATTTCTCCCAACAGTTTGAGGACTTGCTGCGTCATCGAATCGGCTTCAGCTTTGCGTTCGGCTGCAAATTTTTCCAGTCCTTCCTCTGCCTCTTTGCGCTCGGTAATGTCAAAGCGGATGGCGATATATTTGACTATGGTACCGCTAGTATCGAAGATGGGGGCGATCGTGGAATCTACCCAATAAAACGAGCCATCTTTGCGCCGATTTTTGATTTCCCCTTTCCACACCAAACCGCGAGAAATTGTCAGCCACATTTCGGAAAAAAATGCTTTGGGATGGTAGCCAGAATTGACAATGCGGTGGTCGCGGTGCAGCAGTTCTCCCATGCTGAAACCGGATATTTGGGTGAATCTTTCGTTAACGTAAGTAATTATGCCTTTGAGGTCAGTTTCGCTGACGATCGCAGCTTCATCGAGGGCATTTTGCCGCGTTTTGAGTTCTTGCAGCAAGCGTTCCTGTGCCTCGGCCAACTGCTGCATCTGCTGCTGCGATGCTTTTTCCTGGGTGACGTTGCGGCAAACGACTACACCACCTTTAATTGCTCCTGTTTCGTCTTTGAGCGGCCGGCCGTTAATTTTGACCCACAGGCCCTCAGGCTGGGCTGCGTGGCGGGTGAAAATATCTACATCGTCAACGGATTCTCCTCGAAGCGTGCGTACTAAAGGGATGTCGGCTGTGGGATAGGGAGTGACGGTATCGGGCAAAAATACACCGTATTTTGCCGCCCACTCGTTGGGGAGAGCATCTGTGGAACCCGAGCCAAACATATTTGTAGCGGCGGGGTTGAACAACACAAAATTGCCATTGGCATCGGCAGCAACCACGCCGTCGCTAATGCTGTTAATTAGCAGTTGCAAGAGATTGCTTTGCCCTCTAAATTCCTCTTCAGAACGGGCTAATTGGGCTGTTGTTTCTTGCAGTTGACTAATTGTTTGTTTGCTTTCGGTAATGTCGCGCGCGACTGCATACATGATCTTTTCTTCTATTAGCGGTCGCGATTTCCAGGACAGCCATTTGTAGGAACCGTCTTTGCAGCGGTAGCGATTTTCAAAAGATATTGTTTCGGCACCGCCGGCTACTTTTGCCGTTTCTGCCAAGGTTTTTTCCACGTCTTCGGCATGGACAAAATCGATAAAAGATTGGTTTTGGAGTTCTTCTACTGTGTAGCCGAGGGTTTTTGCCCAAGCGGGATTGAGACGCTTGAATTTGCCTTCAAAATCGGCAATGCAAAGCAAGTCTAGGGACAGGGTGAAAAATCGATCGCGCTCTGCTTCGGCTTTTTTGCGATCGGTAATTTCGATCGCCACACCGCCAACACCGATCGGTTTCCCGTCCTCTCCGGCCAAAGGAAAGTAAGAAGCCAGCCAATCTCGGATTACGCCCGGTTGATTGACGGTTGTACCTGCAACCTCAATATTTAAAAGCGGCTGGTTGTTTGCCAAAACCCCCTGCAAAATCGGCTGTAGAGTATCGACCATTTCCGGTATCACTTCTCTGACGGTTTTGCCTAGGTGTTCGGCAACTGAGACGCCGGTCGTTTCGGCCAAACTTTCGTTGACTTGCACGAACCGCAACTGCTCGTCAAAAATAAACATTGAGGCTGGGGACGCTGCGAAAAATGCGTCAAAGCGGGATTGACGCAAAACTAATTCTCGTTCTAGGGCTTTGCGATCGGTAACTTCCAGAACGAAAGCACCGATACCAAGGGGTTTGCCGTCCTCTCCCGGCAAAGGAAAGTAAGAAGACAGCCAATCCCGCACCACATCTGGGTGGGCAGTGGTAGCGTGGGAGACTTCGAGATTTAAAATCGGTTCGTTGGTACTCAAAACCTGCTGGTACAGCGGGCCGAGAACCGGTGCCATTTCCGGTTCGGCTTCCCATAGGGTTTTGCCGATGTATGCTGAAGCCGGCTGACCTCCAAGTTCGGCAAGCTTTTCGTTGAACTGCATGAACCGCAGTTGGTCGTCGGTGATGAACATTCCCGCTGGTGCTGCGGCGAAAAAGGCATCAAAGCGAGCTTGACGCAAAGAAAGCTCTCGTTCTAGGGCTTTGCGATCGCTCAGATCGCGGCCTTCTGGAATTAATAGCACGACTTTGTCGCTCTCGTCTTTGATGGGTTTGAGGGAGAAGTCAAGGGTTGCGAGGAAACCCCCGGTAAGTAGGACTTCCGCTTCGTAGCGAACTACCTCGCCGGCGGCGGCTTTGGCGACAGCTTCTCGTACCTGTTGCTTGACTTCTGGGGAAATCTGCCACCACGGGGTTTCCCAAAACGGCTTGCCTACTACCTCTTCAATCCCCACCTCAGCGGCAAGGAGGGCTGTTTGGTTGATTTCCAAAACAGTACCGTCTGGCTCTAGCAGCCCCATGAATTGTAACGATTGGTCGAAAATGGCTCGGAACAGTCTTTCGCGATCGCGCAGCATTTCTTCTGCCCGTTTGCGATCGCTGATGTCGCGGGTAACTGTTGCCAACCCCATCGGCTCTCCTGTTTCTGGGTGTTTGACTGTAAATACGCTGTAGTCAACGGGAATGCGATCGCCGGTGCGAAAGTGCTTCAACCGAAACTCGCCCCGCCAAGAGCCAGTCTCCATGACGCACGGCATAATTTCTGCTGTGAATTGCTGGAGGTCTTCTGGAAAAAAGAATTCCCCCGTATTCTTAGTTTTGAGTTCTTCGGGAGAGTTGAGTCCCACTAGCTTAATGCCAGCGGAGTTCAGGTAAAATGGCTCTCCCTCCATTGTTGCCATCCCGATAAAATCCGAGCTACTTTCGACGATCGATCTCAATCTTTGATTTTCGATTTCGGATTGCTTGCGCCCTGTAATGTCGTTGTTGGTTTCTAAAATTGCTTTGGGTTTTCCCTGTTCGTCTCGCTGCAAATTCCAGCGGCTGAATACGGTAATTTTGGTGTGGTACTTCGTGGTGTGAATCAGTTCTCCTTCCCAATAATCCCGCTCTGCTAACTGTGCCGATATTATTTCTAAAGGCTGGGGAAACATGGTGTGAAAAAGAGTGTGGGTCAGTTGACCCAAAGCTTCTTGTTTCGTGAAGCCGTACATTCTCTGGGCGCCTTGGTTCCAATAATTAATCGTGCCGTCAATGTCTCGAACAATCAAAGCATCGCTGGCAAGGTCGAGCATTTGCAAGTTCTGCTGCAAGGCTTGTTCGGTGCGCTTGCGTTCTGTAATGTTGCGGGCGATCGTTGACATAAATTCAACTTCTCCGCTCTGGGATTTGTGGGCAATAATTACTTGGGAAACGGGTATTTCTTCGCCGTCTAAAGTCTGCCAAATTGTCTCGCCGCTCCACACCCCGTCCCGGCAAGCTGCGGGGATACCAACTTCCATCAGAGTGTCCATACTTTTGGGCGATGTTACGTCAGAAATACTAATTCCGGCTAAATCTGAGTCCTTGCCAACTCTCAACATTTCTCTGGCTGCGCGGTTGAGATAGATGCTGCGCTGTTGGGAGTCTGCCATGCCTACCCAGTCGGTGGTGGTTTCTAAGATTGCTTTGAGCCGCAATAGTTCTTGTTCGGATTCGCGCCGTTGTGTGATGTCGCGCGAGAAGCCGAGAACGCCTAGAATCTTGCCTTCTGCGTCTTTGAGGGGCGATTTTTGGGTGTCGAAGATGTGTACTTTGCCGTCTGCTAAGGAGGCAATGTCGTTGGGGTTATGGACTTCCTGACCGTTGAGTACGGCTGTGTCATCAGCGCGCCAGCCTTTAACTTGTCTTTGAGGATCTGTTTGGGTATGGAAGTTGCCGAATATTTGCTCTGTGGGTACGTTGAGTTCTAGGTCATCTTTGCCTAGCATTTCTGCTTGGGTTTTGCCGAAGGCGGCGGCGAAACCTGCGTTGACTAGGCTGTAGCGGAAGTTTCGATCTTTGACGAAGATCAAGTCTGGGGTAGCGTCAATAACTGTTCGCAGCAAGTTTTGGGAGCTTTCAGCCTCGGCGAGTGTCTCCCGCAGTTGTTCTTCCATACGCACCCGGTTGGTGATTTCTCTAATGGCGCAAACGAGGACTTTGCTGCCGCCGGCATCTACAAAGGTAGATTTTTTGACCGACAGAAAACGGGTATTTCCGTCCGGTTCAGTAATGGTTTCTTGGGTTTCGCTGCTGGTGTTTGCCCAGAAAACTAATTGGTTTTTTTCTTCATATATGTCTGCTTGTTCTTTGGGCAAGAAGTCGCGGTAAGCTTTGCCAATTAGTTCCGATCTGCTGCGACCGATGTATTGACAAAAGGCATCATTTAATGCTAGCCAGCGGTGCTGTTCGTCTTTGACATAAATCGGGTCAGGGATGGTGTTGATGATGTTGTTTAAAAATTGTTCAGAGGCTTTTAATTGCTCTTGAACAGCGGTGCGATCGCGAACTTCCTGTTGCAATAGTGCGTTGGTTTGCTGAATCTGCTCGGTTCTGTCATTGACTCGCTGCTCTAGTTCTGCGGTTAGCTGCTGCAATTTGGCTTCTGTCTGTTTGCGCGCTGTTATGTCGCGGCCTTCCGCGAGAATTTGAAATACTTCTCCTGTTTCATTTAACAGGGGCTTAAATGATATGTCAATTACTGTCACCTGGTTGTTGGCTCCGGTGATTTCGTATTCTTCCCGTACAAACTTGCCTGCCGAGACTTGTTTAATGTTGGTTTTGAGGCGCTGCTGGTTGGTTGGGGATGATGCCCACCAAGGTGTGTGCCAAAATTTTAGCCCCAGCACTTCTGATGGTTCCAAATCGCCCAATTCTAATGCTGTCTGATTTGCTTCGATCAGAGTGCCGTCTGGGTTCAATAATGCGATTAGTTGAAAAGCTTGGTCGAAGATTGCCTGAAATCGCTGGGTTGTTTCGCTGAGGGCTTGTTCTGTTGCTTTTTTGGAGGTAAGAATTTGGGTGGAACCTACTAAGAATTGGTAGCGGTTGGACAGACTCAAAAAGGCGATCGCCGGAATGACAGTTATCCAATCCGATACAGTTTGTGCCACATGGGAGTGCGGCAATCCCAGGTATTCGGCTGCGTGGCCGCTGTGGCCGAAAGCGCAGCTCCAAAATATGGCTGCTGTGACTGTGGCGAAGATGTCGAACCCGAATTGACGGTTTCGCCACAAACCTAAGCTGATTAGCGAGGCGATCGCAAAGTAACAGAAACAAATAATACAATTGGCAATCCCAGCTACCAGCGAAATAGAAAAGTCAGGTAATGTCAGGGTGAATGTCGTGGCGATCGAACTATAGATAAAATTCATGATAAAATTAAGAATTGGTAAATTAAAGGCGATCGATTTTAGATTTTAGATTTTAGATTGACTCCATATTCTTCCTTTGTCAATTGTCAACTGCCTAAAAACCTCACTGTCAACTGTCAACTGTCAACTGTCAACTGCCAACTGCCAACTGTCAACTGTCAACTGCCAACTGTCAACTGTCAACTGTCAACTGTCAACTGTTTAATTACCAGCGTTCGGAATGGGCGATCGCCTCGACATCCACTATCATTAGCAAGCGTCCTTCGGAATTGTACAAACCTTTTAAGAAGGGAGCCAAGTCGGGACTGACATCTACTGCTGAGACAGTGCGATCGGGATTTAGAGACAAAACTCCTTCGACACGGGAGACAGCCAAGCCCATCCGCATTTTCGACAATCTCACATCTCGCGGATCGGGCGCTTCCACCACTAAGATGCGGCTGCTTGGGTGGTGGGTGTCAACCGGATCGAGCCCAGCAAACCGTCCGAAGTCTGCTGCTGCTAGGATTTCGCCCCGCAAGTTGGTTAATCCCAACAAAAATGGCAGGGTGTTAGGAACCGGGGAAATCGGTTGTTCGTTGAGGGAAAGAACTTCCCGCACTGCTTCTAACTCTACGCCAAAGAGACTGCCTCCTTGACCGAAAAGGAGAAATTGCTTTGTTCCAGTTGTCTGATTCCCCGCCGCCTGGGTAGCAGTTGTTTTCATTCCTGATTTTTTGTTTCTAGTGTATCTTACAAATGAGGAATTTGCTTTGCTAGGAAAGCCGATCGCTCCGAGAGTTTATCTGGATCGGTTTTACAGGATCAAATGGTTAAATAAATAGCGGGCTGGGCAACTGGAATGATTTCTCTAATATATCTACCACTTTTAAGGAATTTAGAAACCATGTTTGTTGAAAAAAAAACTGGGTTTCTCGCTATGATATTTGGTGAATGCTACTGAACACTTGATATAGCACAAAAGAGTGTGAGTGAGGTCAAGCGCGATTACCAATTACCTATTGCCAATTACCTCACTATTAGGAGAACGGCTATATTAGACCTCTTGCAAAAAAAATATATGTTATCCTTAAAAGTTTGCTCAAGTTTAGGTCAAACTTTGAATTATGGGGTTGATTGGCATCTCCTTAAACTTGTTCAGCCTGCTAGATTATAAAATTGTCTAAACTTTCTATAATAGCACAAAATTATTTTGCAAGAGGTCTATTTTGTTTAAGCCCAAAGCAGTCGCTGCACGATGTTGACGAGTTGCTGAGGCTCAAATGGTTTGCTGACGTAAGCATCGGCGCCTAAATCGGTTCCCCAAGCTTTATCGATATCGGTGTTTTTATGAGTACAAAATACTACTGGCAAGTGTGCAGTGGCGCGATCGCCCCGCAATTCTCTGATCACTTCAAATCCGTTCATTCGCGGCATCACTACGTCTAACACCACGAGATCCGGCGGCACTTCTCGGATCAGCGCGATCGCTTCTTCGCCGTCACCAGCCCGGATCACCTGCATTCCGGCATCTTGAAGAATGCGACAGATGATTTCCAGTTCGCTGGGAACATCGTCCACTACTAAAATTTTTGACATAATTTCACACTTCCTTACTATTGTTCACGGCGGATAATCTCGCTCCAGAAGCTGCTGGGGTGATGGCTTTCGCCCCGCTTCACTACGGTTATTTGATTGCGCCATTTTGCAAACAAATCAATGCACTTCTAAATACAATATAGCCGGTCACATAGCCTCAGCGAAGAAGGAAGAAGGAAGAAGGAAGAAGGAAGAAGGAAGAAGGAAGAAGGAAGAGGGAAGAAGGAAGAGGGAAGAAGGAAGAGGGAAGAAGGAAGAGGGAAGAGGGAAGAAGGAACAAGAAAGAGGGAAGAATAAGCCAGAATAAGCCAGAATAAGCCAGAAAGAAGAAGTCCGATGAAGTCGGAAGAGAAAAAAAGCTATCCCTGCCTCCGTGACTTCCGTGTCGCGAATCAAGGGAATTGGGAATTCCCAATTCCCACTTAAGAATGAGAATTAAATAACTTACACAAGTTTGTGGGGTGGGCGGGAGAGCCCGTCCAAAAAGGGCGGGATCTCCCGCCCACCCCACAATAACAATTAAAATTGTAAGTTATTTAATTTGCGATCCTTAGCCGCATTTAAGCTTCGATAATTACTCGCAAATTGCCGCGTTTTTTCATCACCCGACAAGCGGTTGAGGAACCAGATCTCTCAAATTCCAAATCTAGCAAAGTTGAGCCTATCCTTAAGTTGTTTAGCGACAACTTATTAATCGATTCTGGTAAGGCTGGATCGATAATTCGCAGTTGGTTGTTAGGGGCATCGGGAACTAAATTTAACATCATTTGCAACAGTTGAAAAATGCTGCCAGTTGCCCAAGCTTGGGGCGAGCAAGCTACAGGATACTGCACGGGGCGATCGCTCTGGCTGTTGCGCTCGTAGCCGCAAAAAAGTTCGGGGGGACGCTCGTAGGGTTGCAGCAAAGTCATGTCAAATAAGCCTTGAGCTACTTCTAGGGCTTGTTCGACTCGGCCGAGCGATCGCAATCCCATAGCTGTCAAAGCGTTGTCGTGCGGCCAGACTGAGCCTGTGTGGTAGCCTATGGGATTGTAGGCGGGAGATAAGGAGGATAGGGTGCGAATTCCCCAACCGCTAAACATATCTAGGGCTTGCAATCTTTCAGCTACGCTGCGAGCTTTTTCTCGCGACAAAATGCCGAGGTGCAAACAGTGTCCCGGATTTGATGAAATGCTGTCTACAGGTTTGCCTTGGCCGTCTAATGCTAGGGCGCAATAATCTAAATCTTCGATCCAAAAATCGCGGTTGAATCGGGTTTTTAGGTCTTTTGCTTCTTCTAGCCAGCGATCGCATAAATCGATGCGTTTCTTGATGCGGGCAATCTCTGCCAGCCTGGTTTTGGCAGCGTAAACGTAGGCTTGGACTTCGCAAAGGGCGATCGCTCCTTCTGCAATGACGCCCGATCGGTTGACGATGCAATCTCCCGAGTCTTTCCAGCCTTGATTTGCTAAGCCGCGCTGGGATTTTTTGTAATAGCTGAGGTAGCCTGTGGCGGCACATTTGCGATCGATCCATTCCATCGCTGCCAAAGCATTTGGCCACAAAAGATCTAAAGTTTGGCTGTCGTATGTCCAGGCGTAATATTCAGCGTAAAGCATCAACCACAAAGGCGTAGCATCGACTGTTCCGTAATAGGGAGTGTGGGGAATTTCGTTGCAGCGAGCCATTTCTCCCATGCGAATTTCATGCAGTATTTTGCCCGGTTCTTCGTCGCGCCAATCGTCGTCGGTTTTGCCTTGATAGTGAGCTAAGGTTGTCAGAGTTTGTCTGGCTAAACTTGGATCGAGAATTAAGATTTGAGCAGCGGCGATGATGGAGTCGCGCCCGAATAATGTCGAGAACCAGGGAACTCCGGCTGAAATTGCTTTGCCTTTGCCAAAGGTTTGTCGTAGGGAATAAATGTCTTGTTCGGCGCGTTTTAGGAGTCGATTAAAGGTGTTTTTATCTGACTTAATTCTGGTAATTTCGGTCAGCCATTCTCGCTCTTCTAAAAGTTCCGCTGCTTTGGCTTGAACTAGGTTTACGGGAGTGGTAACTTGGGAGATCGATTTGCCGTCGATCAGCATTTTGAGCCGATATCCCAATTTGATTGCTTCGTGGGATTTTAGGGAGATGCGCCATACTGCTGTATTCCCCTGAAACAGTGATGGTGGCTGGTTGTAAAACTCGATCCGAGATTCCATTACTAAGCCGTCTAAACCTTGGTAGGCAAGGGTTAAATCTTGTTGAAGATCGCAGAAAGGATATGGGGCGATCGCTCGATCGCCGATCGAGTTTTTTGCTGATTCTTGAATTGGCACATTTGGGTTTTCTACTGCCGGATTTTCACCGTGGCTATTGCCGTTTGCAGCGTCAGGAAAAGCTGCTTTGTCTGCAAATTCGCTGGGGGATGCTCCGTCGGTTTTTTGGGGCATCAGGCGCAGGAGTTTCCCGCGCTGGGAGCGGCCGTAACCCCGGACTTCAAATAAGTCTAAGAAATCTGAGCTGAAGCTGAGACTTATTTCAAAGCTGACTGGTTTTGTGGTGAAGTTGGTGATTTCTATTTCTTCAAATAAACCGCCGTTGAGCACCATTTCTCGCCTGATGCCGATGGTTTCTGCCTGGATGCGATCGTCAATGCGGGGATTGGAGCATAAAACTGTTTGCAGGTAGCCTTTTTCGGCGTTGCTGCTGAGCAAAATTGGCGATCGCCCTTCTATTTGCAATTCTAGGCGGCTGAGGAAGCGCGTGTCGTGGCAAAACAACCCAAAGCTAGACACGTTGTCGTCTTCTAAGCAGCCTGAGATGTTGCCGAGGGTGTCAGTAATCAGAAATAAATCATCGTCTTTGAGGGTGAGTGTTGGTTGAGGTCGATCGGCGATCGCGCAAGGCCACTCGGTTACGGGTAACTCCGCAGCAGCGACAAATGTTTTTCCTTCTATTTCATAGGTATCGGTCATTGTTTACAAAAAGTGGATTCCCAGCTTTCAAAAGTTTAATTTTCTTGAGCTTTTGACTCTTGACTTTTTGGCATTAAATTTTGAGACGAAGCACCCTGATGTAATGCTTCACTATTGAGATCATACCATTTTTTTTCAACTGATGCCAGCAAATAGTTGACTTCCTAAAATAAATTTCATTTTTCTTAAATCCGGACTAAAAAGTGAAGTGCTCGGTAAAAAATCAGCATGATATCGACCAACTAATACAGCAGTTTTTAATAGACTTATTGCAAAAATAGCTAGGACGGGCTAGAAGCCCATCCCACATTTTTTTCTTGTGGGATGGGCTTCTAGCCCGTCCCCAAAATAGCTAGGACGGGCTAGAAGCCCATCCCACATTTTTTTCTTGTGGGATGGGCTTCTAGCCCGTCCCAAAAAATTAATTAAAAAAACTTTTGTAATATTATCTAATCTTCTGAAATACATTAGGGACATGGCAATGCCGTGTCCTTCTTCCTCTTGCTGCTGAGAATCTTCTACTGAAAGTTCGAGCCTGTTTTACGACAACTAAAATGACAATTAATTAAACTCAGGTAAAAACCGGGTGTTTCCATAAAACAACCCGGTTGATTGAATGTGGTAAGTAAATTTTCGATAACTAAACCTGCCTTGCGTTTAATTTGTCCTCGCCCAGCTATCTGCCGTGCAGTTCTAATTCTGTCAAATGATGCGCGTGACCGTTTTGAGAAAATCGCTCTTTTAAAATTTGTCGGTAAACTGCTTCATAGCCATCGACCATTGTTTTAACGCTGAAGCGATCGATCGCGTGTTGGCGACAAGCGCTGCGATCGAGTTCTCGGGCCGGCTCGATGGCGGCGATACATTCTGCCACGCTTTCGCACAGAAAACCCGTTTTTTCGTGAACAATAACTTCGGAAGTCGAGCCTAATTTCATGGCAATTACGGGCGTTCCCGTTACCATGGACTCAATCATGACTAACCCGAAAGGTTCGCGCCAAGTAATCGGAAATAATGTGGCGACTGCACCGCCCATCAGCACGCTTTTTTGGGCGTGGTTGGCTTCGCCTAAATATTCTATTTGCTTGCCGTCAATGTGCGGCTTGATTTCTTGCTCGAAATATTCGCGATCGACAATATCGACTTTGCCGGCAATCTTTAAATGCCAGCCGGAAGCCTTAGCAATTTCTATGGCTAAATGAGCACCTTTTTCGGGCGAAATACGACCGAGAAAAGCTAAATAAGGAGGATTGTCCGGCTGCGGGTGAAATTCGTAAGTCGCCGGATCGATGCCGTTATAAACTGTGGCGACGTAGTTGAGATTTAATCTATCTTCCCGCTGAGAGTTAGAAATACTTAGATAGGGCTGAGTGCGGGCCAAGCTAAACATCTTCTCGTTGTCTGGGGTAAAAATGCCGTGGAGGGTGTGAACTGTGGGCGTTTTTACTAAGTGCGAGTAAGACAAAGCTGTGCAGCCTACGTGGGAATGAATGATATCAAATTCTCCGGCTTTTCCATATACTTTGCTCAGTTGCATCATATCGTAAATGCCGTATTCTTTAACAGTGGGATCGAGACGCAGCGCTCTGGGGTGAACTGATTCTAAAGTAGCAGAAGTAATTGAATCGCCGGAGGCAAATAAGGTGACTTCATGTCCCCTTCTGACTAATTCTTCGGTCAAGAGGCTGACCACCAGTTCAATTCCTCCGTAAGCTGGGGGCGGAACTCGCTCGAACAGGGGGGCAATTTGGGCAATTCTCATCACAAACCTTCTAATTTTATTTACTGTAAAATTTCCTACGCGATTGAGGATTGTTACACTAGGTAGTGTTAGCAACTTCTCTTAACTTTTAAGTTACTGTCGCGCACAACTAAATTTAATAACAATTTACAAATTTAGTCTATGCTACTTGAGAGGGAGATTGTGATTTCAGTTGACAGTTGACAGTTGATAATTGACAGTTGAGTGCGACCTCTACCTGGAAGTCCGAGGATGGGAGTAATGAATAGTCTGATTTTAATTTCTCAAGGGCGATCGGGCTTTGGGCTTTAAACCAATTCTTTCGGGTAGGGCGATCGCACTTTTGTTCTTCTTTTTTGAGTTCACAGGGCTACTGCTGCACGGACAAGTTGAGTTGACTTCTGCCGAAAGAGAGAATAACACGCAAGCGATCGATTTTTCCCAGTCGTACCTTCCCTGAATATCGAAAATTGTGTAAAATATTACAATCACAGGACAGACGCGCGGGCGAGCCAATCAACCGGGTTTTTCAATTATGATCGATCGCACACTTGCGAGAGATTTCTCTACAAGAGTCGGTTGAAAGTTGACAGTTGACAGTTGACAGTTGAAAGTTGACAGTTGACAGTTGACAGTTGACAGTTGACAGTGACTTCTACATGGAAGGAATATAGTGCAATACCGTTTACTTAAGACAGATCCCCCCTAACCCCCCTTGAAAAAGGGGAGTAGGGGGTGGGACAAGAATGCTCTCAAAGTCCCCCTTCTTAAGGGGGATTTAGGGGGATCTCCGGCGCATAAATAGTGTTAAGTCAACCGTATTGGAATATAGTGCTGTCGCGAACTCGCAAGTTGTAGAATACGCGAGCTCTTGCGTGCTCGCACTATAATAAAAAAATGCTTTTCGCAAAACAGAGATGCTCCCCTTTAAACCAATTCTTTCTGGTCAAAAATTGCATCATGCTAGTGCAGCAACTTTATAGCAAACAAATTATAAATATGAGCGTTCAGTTTCGCCAAATTCAACTACCGGAAAATCCCACCCAGCCACTGCCAGAAAAAACAAAAAATGCGGGAAGCTTTGTACAGAAAAGCAAGCCAAATGTTCCCGAAGTGAAAGCAAGTGTTTTGCGAGAAATGGCAGAAATTATAGCAGATATTGAGAGCGATCGAGCTGACAGTATTACTCCTCTAGAATGGACTTATTGTCTCTGGGCTAAATCTCAATGGGATCTAAAAAATCCCGTGAAGCGAAGCTATCCCGTAGGGAATCGCACCAGAGAAATATCTCAAGCTATTTGGCTGGTAGCTCAGAACAATGTGCGCCTGAAACAGCAGTTGTTGTGGCGTTTGGCGCTGCATTACAGCCACCAGTTAGAAAATCCTGTTTCTAGCAATGCTCCCGCCCTCGATCGAGCTTTGGTAGAGTGCTTTGCCGACTTTGCCAATACAGCGACTGGCACCGATGCTTTGCCAGTACAAATCATTAAAATACTGACCCGCGATTTACCGGATTACGAGCTAGCAAAATTGACTTGGCAATACCTAAAAACCCCAGTAGAACTATTAGGAAAAGCTCAGTTACCCGCAAGTATCCCCGTAGTCGATCGCGCCGGGCCACACCTTGCCGGAATTTTTGCCAAAAATCAGGTTGCCGATTTGTCGGGTGTAGAATGGCTGCTCAGGTGCTTGAAGGAAATGCCACCAGCGTCGCAACTTGCAGCAGTTGAAGAGTTGTTAGTTAAAATTTCGAGCGATATTCTCAAAAATCAACGGCCGAAATTGGTTGAGTGGGTGCGAGACGAATATTATCCGAAATTGCAGTTACTTTCGGCTCCCGCTCAAGAGTCGCTGAGGCGATGGATTGGCGGACTAAATTACAGTTATTTCCAGAAAACAATCGATTTGGTGGCCCGGATGCTGCGGCTGTCTGATGCGGAAATTAAGCAGTTGGAGGAGCGCCGGGATTTTTGGGCTAATTATACCGATCGCCTGCTGCGGGTGCGGTTGCTGTTGCCGCAGTCGTCTGTGAGCGCGATCGGCTACCAGTTGCCCTTTGATGTGGATATCTTGCCGGAAGACGGCAATCCTCCAACGGAAGTTTGCATTTTTCAGTTGGAGGGCTATTGCGCGATCGAGTTTTTCCGGGGCACCGGCGCCGAAATTCGGTTGATTAAGCGTACCAAAGAGAGCGATCGGCTGTTGTTTGTCAAAAAAGAACTGTCTGTTAAGCGCATCAGAAAATTAGGTGGCGAAGTGCACGATCGCGTTTTCATGTGGCAAAGTTCTTGCGAAAAGTGGCTGAAGCAGAAAAAAATTATGCCCAATGAGGGGACTAAATCTTTTCAGGGAATGTCGCAGTATTACGGCAAATATGATTCTACAAATGGCTTGAGAATGCCGGAACCTCAGGAACAAAAAGAGCGGGAAGTTTTATTGAAAAAGTGGCAGAAAGAAATGGAAAGTTTGGCAGCAGAGAGCAAATAGTCAGTTGCCAATACTATCTAAAGTAATAGTTGAATCGGGAGAATCTCAGTTTAGTATTACTTAAGCGCACAAAAAAGATGAGATGACATCAAATGTTTGAGCGTGGTTGTACCGTAAAATTTTGCACCGCATTCATCTCCTCGTGCGAGACTTGCAGTCCGAAAAATTTTAGCGAGGGACGTTGGGGGCGATACCGCTGTCAAGTCTCAACCTTTTTCCTCTCTACGGCTGCTCGGTTCAAGCTGTGGATGCGTTTTTGATCTAGCGTGCGATTCATCGGTGAGAAAGATACTGCGATCGGCTATAATCAAGAGTTAGAAAAAAAGAACACCGATCGCGCAAAAATATGGTTGCCACTCAGAAGAATCTCAACATAGCCGCCCTGGAAGCAGAATACAGTCAAAAAACACCGCGAGAAATTCTCAAATTTGCCCTAGACAATTTTGACAATATTTCAATCTCTTTCAGCGGTGCCGAAGATGTAGTTCTGATCGACATGGCATCAAAAATTACCAAAAACTTCCGCGTTTTCACCCTAGACACGGGACGGTTGCACTCAGAAACCTATGAGTTTCTGGAGCGAGTTAGAAAACATTACGGCATTAAATTAGAAGTAATGTTTCCCGATTCAGCAGAAGTACAAGCCCTAGTAGATGAAAAGGGATTGTTTAGTTTTTATGAAGACGGCCACAAAGAATGCTGTGGCGTGCGGAAAGTCAAGCCGCTTCGCCGCAAATTAAATACTCTCGATGCTTGGATTACCGGTCAGCGCAAAGACCAAAGTCCCAGTACCCGCAACGGTATTCCGGTGATTGAAGTTGACGGTGCTTTTTCAACTCCAGACCATGAATTAATTAAATTCAACCCCTTAGCAAACTGGTCTTCGGCAGAGGTTTGGGAATACATTCGCGCTTTGGAAGTGCCTTACAATAAGTTGCACGAACGCGGTTTTGTCAGCATTGGTTGCGAACCTTGTACGAAACCTGTATTGCCAAACCAACACGAACGCGAAGGTCGTTGGTGGTGGGAAGAATCGACGATGAAAGAGTGCGGTTTGCACGCTGGTAATGCACAAAAATAGTTGACAGTTGACAGTTGACAGTTGACAGTTAACTAATGGGAGCATCTCAGTTTTGCATTTATTATAGTGCTGTCCCCGCTCGCGAGCTGTACAATACTCGCGAGCTCTTAAGCTCGCACTCAAAGAAAAAATGCTTTTTACAAAAATGAGATGCTCCCTAACTAATGACTGAGGACTGATGACAACTAACAACTAACAACTGACAACTGACAACTGACAACTGACAACGGAAAAGTTTTTAAGCCAGGTACTTATGCTCGCCTCAACTAGCGAATTGCTGAACACAGCCCGGAGAAATGCTTACGCGATCGGCGCTTTTAACGTGTACAATCTCGAAGGAGTAAAAGCCGTCATCGATGCCGCCGAAGCGCTGCAAAGTCCTGCGATGCTGCAACTTCACCCCAGCGCCCTCAAATACGGAAAATCGCCTTTAGTTGCGCTTTGCATGGAAGCAGCGCGCAAGTCCTCCGTGCCGATCGCAGTACACTTAGATCACAGCACCTCAGAAAAAGACATTCACCTCGCCCTCGCCGCCGGTATCAAGTCCATCATGGCTGACGGTTCTCCTTTGTCTTACGAACAAAACTTGATATTTACTCGCGAAATGACTGAGTTATCCCACGCTAACGGTGCGGTAGTTGAAGCGGAAATCGGCAGAATTAGCGGCACGGAGGACGGTTTGACAATTGAAGAAAAAGCGGCCAAGATGACCGATCCGGTGGAAGCTGTAGAGTTTATTGCAGCAACTAAGGTGGATTTTTTAGCGGTAACAATTGGCAACGTTCACGGTAAATATTTCAGCGAACCGAAACTCGATTTTCCGCGTTTGGCAAAAATCCGGGCTTCTGTTTCGGTGCCGTTAGTGTTGCACGGCGCTAGCGGTTTGCCGGAATCGATGATTAATCAATCTATTAAATTAGGTGTGTCTAAGTTTAATGTAAATACGGAAGTTCGCGATGCTTATATGGATGTGTTGAAAACTAGCAATTCTTTGTCCGATCCGGATTTGTTGGAAGTTATGGAAAAGGCGATCGCTGCTATGCGATCGGTGATTGCGGGTAAGTTGCAACTTTTTGGTTCTGCTCGTAAGGCTTATTTGCATCAATCTCCTTACGCGGAAGGATTTACGGCAAATAGTGTCAGCAAGAAACAAGAAAATCGGGCGGTTCAAATGAAAAACCGGGCGGTTCAAACCGCGTCTACACAGACAAAACCTGCCTCCGCAGGTTGAAGAAAACCGGGCGGTTCAAATGAAAAACCGGGCGGTTCAAACCGCGTCTACACAGACAAAACCTGCCTCCGCAGGTTGAAGAAAACCGGGCGGTTGAAACCGCTTCTACACAGACAAAACCTGCCTCCGCAGGTTGAAGAAAACCGGGCGGTTGAAATAGAAAACCGGGCGGTTGAAACCAGGTTTACACAAACACTCACGTGCCTCCGCAGGTTGAAGAAAACCGGGCGGTTGAAATAGCTTAATTCCAAGCATATTGGGTTAAACTTACGCGATCTTCTTCAGTCCGCGGAGGCGGACTTTGTTTGTGTAGACGCGGTTTCAACCGCCGTCTTTTCTAACGGTTTAAAAACGGAGGCGGACTTCGTTTGTGTAAACCTGGTTTCAACCGCCGTTTTTCTAACGGTTTAAAAATCGATCGGGATCGATGCCAGATTCCCGCAACCGCTGAATCAAAGACTGCAATTGAGCTTCCGCTGACTCAGCGCGCTGCCGTTGCTGTTCCGCTTCAGTCAGAATCCAGTTGCCATCAACATCATACCAGCGCAACCACAGGCGATCGATTCCCTGAAACTCCCCTTGCCACAAACCCAAGCCCAAACCTAGATCCGGAATCCAGACTCGCGAGTCAGATAATTCTAATTCTTGATAGTGTCCGGCATTCAATACAAATACTCGCAACCTGTTAGTATAGCGGCTGAAAACAGCATAAACAGGAACCCGCAAAATCTGCTCGTAAACCTCCCATTTACTGGGCGGTTTCTCATTTGTCTGGGCCTGTAAAACTTGCCCGTTACCCGCAGCATTCGGCTGATTTCCTGAATTTTCGTCATCGATATTTGCACCTAAATCTTCTTTTTCGGTTCCCGGTGAAAGCAGTTCCACAATTACAAAAGGATTCACGCCTTCCTGCCAAGTAACGTAACTCATCCGCAGTTCAGATCCATCGTACAGTCTCGGAACTCCCACAACTCCAAACCAATCGGGGCGTTTGTGCCACAGAGGGTGCTGCACGTCATAATAAAGGTTCATGTCAGTGCCGCTAAATATCTCAGAAGCCTGATAATTGCGAGGGCGAAACGCCAGGGTTAACAACTGCGGCTGCCAATCGTGAAATTCGTCTGGCTTCCCAGGTTCCTCCGAATCTTCGCTAGGTAAATCGTACATCGTCGGCAGCGTTTCTCTGGGCGATCGCGGCGGATCGCTTTGCGGCACTGGATATTTAAAAGGAAACATATAATATTGAGAAATGACTGCATTTATGCTAACATCATTTTAATACTGCTAAGGCGTTCCAGCAAACCTTCTCAAAGTCTTATTGATCTCATTTCCTCCTCTGTGTCCTCTGCGCCTCTGCGGTTCATTTTCCTATTAATTCGCGGAACTCATAAATATTTTATTAACTGCCAGTAATTGACTCAAACTTCTGTACTATGCTCAACATTCCTCAACTGATTGCTCAAGAACTTTCCATCAATCTTTCTCAAGTCAATAATGCTCTGGAACTTTTTGCGGAGGGCGCAACTATTCCGTTTATTGCCCGCTACCGCAAAGAACGCACCGATTTGCTGAACGAAATTCAGTTGCGGGATATTTCCGATCGCTTCACCTATTTGACGGAAATTGAAGACCGCAAAAAGTCGATTTTAGAGACGATCGCCTCCCAGGGCAAACTTACGGCCGAATTGCAAGCCAAAATTGAGTCGTGCTTGCAAAAAAATGAACTCGAAGACCTTTATCTGCCTTACAAACCCAAGCGGCGGACGCGGGCGACAATTGCTAGAGAAAAAGGTTTAGAACCGCTGGCAATTTTTATTAAGTGTCTGAATTTGCCGACTGCTAAACCAGCCGATATCGAAGCGGAAGCAGCTAAATATATTTCGGAAGAAAAGGGAGTGAAGACAACAGAAGAAGCTGTCAAAGGTGCTGGGGATATTTTGGCGGAAGCAATTTCCGAAAAAGCTGAATACCGAGCTTATTTGCGAGATTTTTTAATGAAGACGGGGGTTTTTGTCTCGAAAATTAAAGATGATTTCCCGGAAGGAAGTACGAAATTTGAAATGTACCGCAGTTACCAAATTGCAGCGAGAAATGTTCAGTCGCACAATATGTTGGCGCTCTTCCGCGGGGAAACGGAGGGGGTTTTAGATTTAGATTTAGCCTTTGATGAATCGGCGGTGATGGCTTATTTGGAATCTCAGGAAATTAAAACTAGGATACCTGAAGTTAAGGAGTTTTATCGATCGACCTTGAAGGACGCTTTCAACCGCCTGATGAAGACTTCGCTGATGACGGAAGTGCGATCGCACCACAAAGCAGAGGCTGATATCGAGTCCATCACCACCTTTGAAACCAACCTCCGCGAGTTGCTGCTGTCGGCGCCGGCGGGCATGAAGCCCACACTCGCGATCGATCCGGGATTTCGCACCGGGTGCAAAGTTTCCGCCCTCGACGAAACCGGGCAGTTTTTGGAATATCAAGCCATTTTCCCCCACCAAGCCGCAGGCCAGAGACAACAAGCTGGTAAAATTGTCAAGCATTTGCTGGAAAAATATAAAATTGAATTAATCGCGATCGGCAACGGTACAGCTTCCCGCGAAACCGACGACTTTGTGTCGGAAGTTTTGGCAGATATGGACAAAAAACCGATTAAAGTTATGGTGAACGAATCCGGCGCATCGATTTATTCAGCGAGTGATGTGGCGATCGCCGAATTTCCAGATCTCGACATCACAATTCGCGGCGCAGTCAGCATCGGTAGGCGTTTACAAGATCCTTTAGCCGAACTTGTCAAAATAGACCCGAAATCGATCGGAGTCGGTCAATATCAACACGACGTTGACCAAAAACTGCTCAAAAAGAAACTCGACGAAACAGTCGAAAGCTGCGTTAACTACGTCGGAGTTGACTTAAACACAGCCTCGAAAGAACTGCTGACCTTTGTATCGGGAATGACAGCAACAGTTGCCAAAAATATCGTCAATTACCGCAACGAAAACGGCGCCTTTAAAAATCGCCGCCAACTCCTGAAAGTTCCCAAACTCGGGCCAAAAGCTTTTGAACAAGCAGCCGGATTTCTCCGCATTCGCGGCGGCGAAAACCCGCTGGATAATACAGCAGTTCATCCTGAAAGTTATCCTGTTGTCCAGGCGATCGCCAAAGATTTAAGTTTGCCGCTGACCGAAATAACACAAATATCGGCAAAAGTCAAGACTGTAGATATCAAGAAATATGTGACCGAGAAAGTCGGAGAACCAACACTCCGAGACATTATTTCCGAACTAGAAAAACCCGGAAGAGACCCGCGCGCCGAGTTTAAATATGCTACTTTCCAAGCCGGAATTAACGAAATCTCCGATTTGCTAGTTGGGATGGAATTGGAAGGCATTATCACGAATGTAGCTAACTTTGGGGCCTTTGTTGATGTGGGAGTTCACCAAGATGGTTTGGTTCATGTTTCTCAATTAGCCGATCGCTTCGTGGACGATCCGAAACAGGTTGTGAAAGTCGGACAAGTTGTGAAAGTGCGGGTTTTGGAGGTGAATGAAAAGTTAAAGCGGGTGAGTTTGACCATGAAGCTGCAAGAAAAACCGCAACCGTCAAATAGCGCGAGGCTTCCCGCCCCGCGCCGGCGTTAAAACTAGCGATCGTATCGTGTGCGATCGATTAACCCCAATAAATAAAGTTCGTAGTGCGGACTTCAGTCCGCTCTTAGGATCGCAAATTAAATAACTTACAATTTTAATTGTTATTGTGGGATGGGCGTCCCGCCCGTTCAAAAAGGGCGGCTCTCCCGCCCACACCACAAACTTGTGGAAGTTATTTAATTCTCATTCCTTAGACTGCGGACTGAAGTCCGCACTACGAACCCTTTTTGTTATAGTAATCTACCGGATATGGTATCCACACGACAGACAGATTTTATCGAGCTTTTTCAGATTTGCCAACGAGATCGAACAACCCTTCAGCAACAGCTTGATTGCCGTCTTTATCAAGGTGGACACTATCAAACTTAATGTACATCGGAGCAGAACGACCTTCTTTTTCGGCAATTTGCGATCGACCCCGACGAACTGGTTCCGTACCATCGAGATAGGCTACACCGAGTGACTGACTAATTTCCCCAAGTCTCTTACCCGCGTCGATAGTCAGCCGATTTTTTGGCACTCGCTGCTCGTTGTCAAAAAAACCGTCAAAAGCAATAAAGCGAGCAGGTAAGTAAACTACAACGAGCGATCGACCGTCAGCAGCAACGGAGTCTCGGAGTACGCTCAAATCTTCTTCAAACTGCTTCCAAACGCGTTCGGGGAGATCTGGAGGCACATTAGCCTGCTTCCAGCCAGAGGCTACCGTTGCGCCCAAAGGAACTTCCGGGTTGATGTTGTTATTTGATAAACCTAGCAAGTACAAGCATTTTTGGGAGTTGATTCTCAGCCAGGAAGGAGAAGCTAAGACGTGAGTAACTTGTTTTAATCCGTTTTTAAAATTGTCCAGTTTGGATTGAGGGGCAGGATCTAGATAGGGGTTTTTCGGTGCACCTTTGTCCTCGCGGCGAAACCACGTCATTGAGACCATGTTGTTGTCTACAGCCAGCACTACTATATCTGGTTTGTAGGCCGACCACTGGTTGCGATAAACATAGTTAATTTCTTTGACCGTATAACCTTCTATAGCGCTGTTGATATAGGTTGCTTTGGCACCATTTTTCTGAAAAACAGTTGCTAGTTGAGCTGGCCAAGTATCTTCTGCACCAATCCCAGTCCCAAATGTTGTTGAATCCCCCATCCCGAGGATTCGCACTTCGCCAGGGGGTTTCTGAACCGGCAGCAGGGGGCCGCGATTTCCCGCACTGCTCATCGCGATGGGACGACCTCCTGTAAATTCGCGATCGTAAACGTTATTTTTGTACTCAGGAGCAATAACTTGCAGCATTCCTTCCAATAATAAAGCTGCTAACAATAGCTTTGACAAGTCTACGGTCGTGCGGCGAAATGCGGTTTTTATATGGGAAAGTGCTTGGTCATTAAATATTGGGAGCATAACTGATCGATCCGATTAGAACTGGAAGTAAATGAAATTTGAACTTGAGGCGCCGGCAAAGGTAAATATCAGCGCAATTGCGATCGTACAAACAATCCACTTGAGCAAATTTGGGTGTAGCTGAGCCCAGCTCATCCATCGTTGCTTCACATCCCCCCATTGAATTAGCAAAACTAGCGCCAGGTAGAATATCGGGCGATAGTCAATAGGTATCCGGCCATCAGCAAAAGTCAATATCCGCTGAAATACCACACCCGCACTGTTCAAATCAGATGATGCAAAGAGTACCCAAGAAGTACAAATCACAAAAAAGGTCAACAGCCAGTGCAGGAAATAACTGGCTTTCGACTTAGGTGCAGAGGAGAGTCCAAACGCTCTTTCCATTGACAGCATTGCCCCTTGCAAACCTCCCCAAGCAACCCAGTTCCATCCAGCACCGTGCCAGAGCCCTCCCAGCAGCATAGTGATCATTAAGTTTCCATAGGTACGGAGTTGGCCCTGCCGGTTGCCACCCAGGGGAATGTAAAGATAGTCGCGCAGCCAATTTGACAGTGAAATGTGCCAGCGGCGCCAGAAATCAGTAATGCTGTAGGCCATATAAGGCTTGTCAAAATTTTTCGGCAGTTCTATTCCGAATAGACGGGCAGAACCGATCGCCATATCTGAATAACCAGAAAAGTCGCAGTAGACTTGAACTGTAAAGGCGAACGTAGCTAGTAACAACCCCAACCCGGAAACGCTCTGGGGCCCACTAAACGCCTCACTGGTAATTGATGCCATCGGGTCAGCTATATAAACTTTTTTCAGCATCCCCCAGATGATTTGGGCAATGCCACTGCGGATCCCAAGCCAGTCTACCGGTGACTCGCACGTCAACTGGGGCATGAGAGTCTTGGCGCGGACGATCGGGCCAGCAACCAGATTAGGGAAGAAAATGACGTACAGTGCTAGGTCGAGAAATGACTTTTGGGCAGGTGTAACGCCCTTGTAGACATCGACTATGTAACTGATCGTCTGGAATGTGTAAAAAGAAATACCCAGAGGTAATAGTAGATTTAGTTTAGGCCAAGGATAAAATCCAAACAGGGAGTGTGCCGAAGCCGAGAAGAAGTTTGCGTATTTGAAAACGCATAGAGTGCTTATAACTACAACCAAAAAACCAATTAAGGCAGTAGTTTTATCTCTGTTTTTAGTTGATGACTCTATAATGCGAGCTGTTGTATAAGCTAGCAGGGTATATAAAACCATTAGGAGCGAGTACGGTACGCTCCACACCCAATAAAAGCAGTAGCTAGCGAATAACAAAAACCAACGTCGGTATTGCGGTGTCAGCAAGTAATAGACATACACCACCACCACCAAAAAGACCAAAAATAATGTGGAGTTAAACAGCATTTTTTGAAATCTGAAATTTTAGCGATCGCTAAGTGAATCGTATCTATAGAGATAGCAGTTGTCAATGATTGGAACATTTATTTTTCGTAACAAACCCCAAAGACGCTTTAACAGTTGACAGTTGACAGTTGACAGTTGACAGTTGACAGTTTGAGAGTGACCTCTACCCTTAAGTCCGAGGATTGGAGTAATGAATAGTCTGATTTTAATTTCTCCCTCAAGGGCTTGGGGCTTGCAACCAATTATTTTTGGTAACGTGCAGCGTCCGAACGGAGAGTATAAAACTTTACGATTTATTGAGAATTGCTATTATTCTTGATAAGAATGTTCTCTGACATTTTTAAAAGAGCAGACTGCGGTGCAAATCACCAAAGGGTCAAATGATGCCCGAGGGAGGGACTCAGTTGACAGTTGACAGTTGACAGTTGACAGTTGACAAGACCTCTTGCAAAAATCGGAAAACACCCTGAAATTATCTGCGTTTACCTGTGTTTATCTGTCTGACATCTGCGGTTGCAGGATCGATCGAAGACTTATGCAATCTTGTCTACAGTTGACAGTTGACAGCTTGCCGTGAACGTAGTCGAATGGTTAACCTAGGACATCAGTTGACCTAGAAGGAAGAGGATTGGAGTAATAAATAGTTTTCTTTTTATTTCTCCTTATAAGGGATAGGCTTTCAACTAATTCTTTCTGCTAATTTTAACCGCTCTTCAACCCCTCTGGGTTGGGATGAGAGTTTGTACAGACGCCGTTTCAACCGCCTGGTATTCTGAGCGATCGCGCATCGACGAGCTATAATTGTGTAATCCTCACCCACCTCAAAATTATATGGTTGCAAGTAAAAGCGACACCTACGTCTCCCCCGAAGACTATTTAGCAGGCGAGAAAGTCAGCCCCATCAAACACGAGTACAGACAAGGAAAAGTCTATGCAAAAGCAGGGGCAAGCAAAGCTCATGTCATTATTATGGGGAACGTATCTGTACTTTTGAGAAACCATCTTCGGGGAAGTGGCTGTATACCTTACATGGCAGACATAAAAGTTCGGATTGAGGCAGCAAATTGTTATTACTATCCCGATGTAGCGGTGACTTGCGATGAACGGGACAGTAATACTGCTGAAGATTTCATTATCTACCCGCGCTTAATTGTGGAAGTTTTATCGCCGACAACAGCGGCTTTTGACAGAGGCGAAAAGTTTGCCGATTACCGTACTTCCGAAAGTTTGCAAGAGTATGTATTAATCAATCAAGAAAGAGTTAGTGTAGAGTGTTTTCGCCGGAATGCAGAGGGTTTGTGGGTGCTTTATCCTTACAGTGAAGGGCAAGACGTTCAGTTGGCGAGCGTTAATTTTAGCTGTGCGATCGAGGCTTTGTATGAAGATGCGATACTACTCTAGTTCATCAAAATTGTTCGATCGTTCGGACTAAAGTCCTGATTGACTAAACGGCAGAGAGCGGACTAAAGTCCTCACTACAAACTTGATTTTTTCTTGCTGGCTTTCCAAGTGCCGCCGTAGAAGTAAAAAGGATTGTTTTTACTTACCGATTCCCAACATTTAAGGCACAGAAAAAACCACTGCCCCGACTCGTCATACCGGGCGCGGTAGAGAGTCGGGGCAGATTGGGAACAGCGATCGCAATATTTAACCCTAATTCCTCTGGCCATTGTTTCTCAGTTTCAAGCAATAACGGACTCTTGAGGGCGGGCAAAAATCATGCGGCCCGCGCTAGTTTGCAAGGCGCTAGTAACTACGACTCGGGCTTCGGCGCCGACGTAGCTGCTACCTGCTTCTACGACAACCATTGTGCCGTCATCCAAGTAACCGATTCCCTGAGACGGTTCTTTGCCTTCTTTGCGGATTTTTAGTTCGATCGTATCTCCCGGCAAATAAGTCGGGCGCACTGCATGAGTCAAATCGTTGATATTTAAAACGGGCAGTTTTTGAACGGTAGCTACTTTCGACAAGTTGTAATCGTTGGTGAGCAAAATGCCGTCGATATCCAAAGCGAATCGGACTAATTTAGCATCGACTGTGGCAATCTCTTCGTAGTCAGCCGAGTGAATTTGAATCCGTTCTGGATATGTTTCTTTGATGCGGTTGAGTACATCTAAGCCGCGGCGCCCGCGCACTCGCTTTTGATCGTTAGCGGAATCAGCTACCAGTTGCAGTTCTTGCAGCACGAATTGCGGGATGATAATTTGACCTTCGAGGAAGCCTGTTTCTAGCAGGTTTTCAATCCGGCCGTCAATAATGCAGCTTGTATCGACAACTTTGGCACTTGTTGGCTTGAAATTACCTTCGCCTATCAACACTGTGGTGTCTAAGCTTTTGGGGTTGATCAGTCGCAGGAAAGCGCGGCCGTGGGTGTCTGTCAAACTGACGCCTGTGAAGCCGAACATGACGCTTCCCAATACTGCGACTAGGGGTTTGATGAAGCCGAACTCGCGGGGAATTGGCAGCAGGAACAGCGGAGCCAGCATTAAGTTGGCGACTAGCAGCCCGATGATTAAGCCGATCGCCCGTGTCAGCAGCATTTCCACCGGCATATCCCGGACTTGCTTTTCTAACCGCCGGTACGTTGTTTGAGCGACTAATCCCAACACGAAGCCGATTAATGCTCCAAACGAGCCCAGTACCGAACTTAGGCCTTGTATATTTGTAACTTGCTCCAGCAGGTTGTTTGGCAGGAGCTCGACTCCGTAATAGCCGATTCCTCCGCCTGCAATTATGAATGAGATAATTATGATTGCGTCTAGCATTTAGTTCTAGGTTAATGAATGTGTTTATATTATATCTTTCTAGTGCTGATAGTTTTTTCGTGGTTGCGGTCGGATATCGCTATCTTTACTTACCAATTTTTATGAACTTATATTTCGCGCCAGTACCGTGCAGGGGGATATGCTACCCCTGCTTCACGGCATTGAGCGCGCCCCTTCACGGGCAGACACGAGGTGCGAATAGACCGCCCTGCAACCTGTTCGGGAATTACTGCCGATCGCCATCGCTAGGAGATTAAGCTAGAATAGCAGATCGTTCGCAGTGCGTTATTGCTAAGAAAATGTCACAATATACATAATTATTTATAACGGTTTAATTAAAACTTTAGATTTGAAGTTGCACTTTTAGCTGGAAATGTAATGAACCCTACCACAGATTATTTAACATTTGAATTCCCAAAAAGTGGGCAGGTGGCAAATTCCGGCATTCCCAGTTCGGCTTACCTGCACGTACCTTTTTGTCGCCGCCGCTGTTACTACTGCGACTTTCCGGTTTTTGTGGTGGGCGATCGCAAAAATGGCGAAAATTCCGGCACAATTGTCCAATACGTTGCCGTACTGTGTCAAGAAATTGCAGAAACTCCAAATTTAGGTACATCTCTAAAGACAGTTTTTTTTGGTGGTGGCACGCCTTCGCTGCTTTCTGTCAGTCAATTGAGCCATATTTTAGAAACTATCGACGGCAAATTTGGCATTGCTGCTGGGGCAGAAATTTCAATAGAAATTGACCCTGGAACGTTTACTTTAGAACAGTTGCGGGGATATGCCGCAGCGGGAGTAAATCGAGTTAGTTTGGGAGTGCAAGCTTTTCAGGATGAATTGCTGCAAGCTTGCGGGCGATCGCACTCGGTGGCAGAAATTTTGGAATCAGTAGAAATAGTGCGATCGGCTGGGATTGTCAATTTCAGTTTAGACCTCATTTCTGGACTGCCGCACCAAACCTTAGAACAATGGGAAGCTTCCCTAAAATCAGCGGTAGCAATTAGCCCGACTCACCTGTCGAGTTATGACTTAATTGTTGAGCCCTTAACAGCTTTCGGGCGATATTTTGAAGCAGGTTCCCAGCCGCTACCAGCCGATGAAACTGCTGCTCAAATGTACCGTTTAGCGCAGGAAATTCTGACTGATGCTGGCTACGAACATTACGAAATTTCCAATTATGCTAGGCCAGGCTATCAGTGTCAGCACAACCGCGTTTATTGGGAAAATCGCCCTTATTACGGCTTGGGGATGGGGGCGGCGAGTTATGTGGAAGGCCGGAGGTTGACAAGGCCTCGCAAAACTCAAGAATATTATCAGTGGGTGCGAAATCTTTCCGAGACAACTTCTGCTGCTACCGCCCAACTGGGGGGGGAGACCCAGACCGATATTCACCCAGCAATTGAACCCAATTTTCAAGTCTCAGACAATGACGTTTTGTTAGAAACGCTGATGCTAGGTTTGCGTTTGGCAGAAGGGGTTAGCCTGTCGGCGCTGACTGAAAAGTTTACTCAGCAAACGGTTGATAAAATTTGGCATTGCTTGCAGCCCTACTGGCGGCAGGGATTGGTGGAAATTGTGAATGCTGGGGCGATCGCCACTTTAGCCGAAGGTGAAAAACTGCTCCTTTCGGGAAATTTGAGATTGAGCGATCCCGAAGGTTTTTTGTTTTCTAATACAATTTTAGCCGACTTGTTCAGCAAGTTAGAAGAGGATAATTAGCTTATGTCTGAGGAAGTATACACAGCGCTAAGGCGATCGCCCGTCCAGCCACACCCAGCAATTCGACAATCAGAAAATTAAATTGCTCCCTGGGTTTATAATGTCAAAAATAATGTGTTTTATATCGATCCTTAATAAAACTTAAGTAACGAACTAAGCCTTGAGATAGACGCGACGACTGAAATCCGGCTGTCATACTTGAGAGTGACGATTTAAAAAAGATCTTGATGGAAACCCTGACTCTCGAACGCCACAACATTCACAGCAATCCCAATCGGGTAATTAGCGATCGCGGCTGCAATCAAACTTCTAAGTGTAAATTTTGCGGTCACTACAAGATGCAAAGAGGTGCCGTGGGTCACTGTCAATTGTTAGGCGCACCAGTGCGAGGAGGATGGAAATCTTGCACTTTAGCACTGCCACCTTTTGCACCTTCTTGGGAACAGGTGGAAGGCGCCACTATTTCCTCAGGGACATTTATTAATTAATTATTAATTAATCTAAAGAATGTCGGGAAAATTTGATTTTGACAGGCGAGCGGATATATATTAGACTGAGGCTGGTGACAGATACCTTGCACAATTTCACAAACAAGTTAAAAACATGAATATGACACTTACTCAGGTAATTTCGGAACGTGATGCGCGTATTTTGTGTTGGTATCTCAATACTACTAGCCAAATGCAAATTGCTCGGATTACAAATATTCCGAATTGGTATTTTGAGCGGACGGTGTTTCCGGGAGAACGTTTTTTGTTTGAAGCGCTCCCGTCCGCTCAGTTAGAAGTTTGCAGGAGTGCCGAGACGGGTGCTATTGTGTGCGAGCGAATTTTGTGCGATCGACTGCGAGTTGAAGAATTAAGCGCACCTGATTAAATCATATAACAAATAGTAGGGTGCGTCAGGTGTGACATTTTCAATCACCACAGAAAGTCTCATGCTGACGCACCATTGATTCCGGGGATAAGCTGTCGTGCAAATAAACATTGCATATTCGGGACGGGCTAGAAGCCCATCCCACAAGACTTAGATTATTTCTTGACATACAGTTTAAATGCCGCAACAGCTTACCTCAGTCTGAGATGGTTGGTTTGTCGCCAAAATCATCCTAGCTGACCAAGAATTTCACAGGTGGTACCCGCCACGTGATTTATCCGTGGAATCAATCCCAAATCGAAAATCATCAAGCCCCCGAATTTATCCGTGGGTCGCCTCTAAAATCTAAAATCTAAAATCGATTGACGCACCCTACCGATCGGGAACGGGAGCATCTCAGTTTTGCAAGAAGCATTTTTTCTTCACAGTGCGAGCGTCCCCGCTCGCGTGCGTATAAAAGCACGCGAGCGGGGACGCTCGCACTGTAAATGCAAAACTGAGATGCTCCCTCGGGAACTCTTGTGGGGTGGGTCGGAGAACCCGCCCAAAACTTAAATTTAAATGCAGACCAGATTCTAAGCTAAATTATATAAAATTAACCGCTCTTAAATATTAAAATCCCATGTCCCTCACCGAAAAAATTCTCTCCCAAGTGCCGGGAGACGCCCTTGGAGGCCTGCGAAAGGTCGATCGACTCTGGGAAAACCTCAAACAAAACACCGCCCCAACACCCGCAGCCGTCAAACACAGCCAACAACCCCTAGAAACCCTCGACTTCGACATAGTTATCAGCGGCGGAACCCTAGGAATATTAATCGGTACAGCCTTAGCAGTACGCGGTTGGCGAGTAGCCTTACTCGAACGCGGCATCCTGCGAGGGCGCGAACAAGAATGGAACATTTCACGCAAAGAATTAGACGCATTCTTAGAACTAAACTTGCTTTCAGTTGAAGAAATAGACAAAGCAATTGCCACCGAATACAACCCAGCCCGCATCAGCTTTACCAACACCCCTGACATCTGGATTCGCGACGTACTCAACATCGGCATCGACCCTATTTACCTCCTCGAAACCCTCAAACATAAATTTCTCCATTTCGGAGGAAAACTATTTGAAAATACACCATTTAAAACAGCAACAATTCACCCCAACGGAGTTATAGTAGAATCAGAAAATACCGATTCACCAAATGTCAACACTTCATTTACAACCAGATTATTATTAGACGCAATGGGATATTTTTCGCCCATTGTCCGTCAGGCAAGACAAGGCAAAAAACCCGACGCCGTATGTTTAGTAGTCGGCAGTTGTGCCCAAGGATACCCCAAAAATGACACTGGCGATATATTTGCATCCTTCACCCCAATGCAAAATCAGTGCCAATATTTTTGGGAAGCATTTCCCGCCAGAGACGGGCGCACGACTTACTTATTTACCTATATAGACGCCGACACAAAAAGATTTAGTTTAGAAACATTATTTGAAGACTATTTGCGCTTGCTTCCCGAATATCAAAACGTCGAACTCGAACAGTTAAAATTCCAAAGAGCACTCTACGGATTCTTTCCCTGCTACCGCCAAAGCCCTCTAAAAATGCCTTGGAATCGGATACTTCCAGTCGGAGACAGCAGCGGCAGCCAATCGCCCCTCAGCTTCGGCGGTTTCGGGGCAATGGTGCGCCACCTCAAACGCTTGACTCTCGGAATTGACGAAGCTTTAACCAGCGAAAGTCTAGACAAAAATTCCCTGGCACTTTTGCAACCGTATCAACCAAATCTATCAGTTACTTGGTTGTTTCAGCGTTCGATGAGTGCTGCGATCAATCAGAAAATAGACCCCAATCAAATCAATCAACTTTTGGCTGCTGTATTTGGGATAATGGAAGAATTGGGAGAACCAGTGCTCAAGCCGTTTCTTCAGGATATCGTGCTGTTTCCGGCTTTGTCGCAAACTTTGTTTAAAACTGCAATCAGCCATCCGGGATTGGTGATGAAAATTATCCCGCAGGTGGGGATAGCTAATTTGCTCGATTGGATGGTTCATTATGTGAATTTAGGGATTTATACAGGATTACAGCCTTTAGGGAAAGCGGTAGAACCGCAGGTAAAAAATTTAGGAACCCAACAGCAATACTATTTTCACCGATTAGTTGAAGCCTGGAAATACGGCGCTGGAGGCGATTATTAATTCTCAGTATTTTTATTCGTAGTAAGCACTTTCCTTTGGGCGAAGGTACGTAGTTGCGCTTCAGCGCTCTTTATAATATTAGGAAAGAGCGCTGAAGCGCAACTACGTACCTAATTTGTCTGATGACAATAAAACTGGGTTTGTAGTGAGGACTTTAGTCCTTCTTCTATTAAGGAATAAAGTCCTCACTACGAACCTTTTTTACTATGGTAATCGAGCGGATATGATATTACCGGGCGCTTAGCCTGGAAGTTATACCAATTATCTAAAATTGTGCAACACTCTTTGACCCCCCCCTAGCCCCCCCTTGCTAAGGGGGGGGACAAGAATACTGTTGCATTCTTCTGAAAAATTGGTATTAAATTAATCTTTTGTGGAACGGGCATCTTGCCCGTTACTGATATATGAGTTATCAGTTATGCAGGAGCGATAACGGCCAAAGCTTGGGGAATCACTCGGAATTTTGCAGGCGTTTGAGTGGTAATTTCACCGTCGGTATTAATCGGACGGCGCTTGCTAGTATTGATCTCAATTTCTTGAGCGTGCAAGGCGCGAACGTTGGGCCAACTGTTATGATTTCCTTGCCTCATCGCTGGCAGCAAAGCAATGATTTCCCACCAATTTTTTGTCTCTAAACTATACAAATCCAGCCGCCTGTCGTCGATGGTGGCATCTTCGGCAACTGTCATGCCACCGCCGTAATAGCGGCCGTTGCCGATCGCAATTTGAATGGTTTTCACATGAAAAGATTGGTTGTTTACTTTAATTTCGGCTCTAAATGGTCGCGATTCCCAGATTGTTTGTAAGGCGGTAAAAGCATAAGCTAAAACTCCCCACCGCTGTTTCACGTCTTTAGTAAGTCTCTGGGTAATTTGCACGCTCAATCCTAAACTAGCTACGTTAAAAAAATGCTGGCCGTTCACCCAACCTAAGTCTATGAGCCGAACTTTACCGCTGGCAATTAATTGACAAGCTGCGGATAAATCTGTTGGAATTTCGAGAGTGCGGGCTAAATCGTTAGCAGTTCCCATGGGCAAAATACCTAAGGGTAATTTAGTGTCGATCAATCCTTCGATGGCGCAGTTGAGTGTGCCGTCGCCTCCGCCGATTATTACTAATTCGACTTGATTTTGGTGGCGCCGAATTGTGTCGGAAATTTCATCGGCGCGGTTGGTTGATTCGACAATTAAATCAAAACCAAGTGCTTGTAATTTTACAGTGGCTTGAGATAATAAATTTTGCCCTTTGCGGGAGTGCTGGTTTACTAAAAGGAGAGCTTTTTTCATGAATAATTGGGAATTGGGAATTGGGAATTGGGAATTGGGAAAAATAATTAGGTCATGGTTGGGTGTGGTTGTTTTTATCTGGGTTGTCTAAAAGCTGTACTCAACTGCGATTTTGGTTTTTCAAATTAAGAATTTAACAGGTGGATGACTTAAGTGCATGAATTTAATGCTTTAATTACATTTTACCCATGGTGATGGATTGACATTAATCTTAAATAATTGATAATTGTAGCAAAAGATTGCTGAAAAGTCTCTCGCATTCTGCGCTAGCTGTCATCTACCTTCTTGAAGCTAAATTAAAATCATGTCGAATATTTTAGAACAAGCGCAAGCTGCTGCCGATCGCCAAAACTGGCCTCTTTTAGTTGAATGCTTGCAGCAATTGACAGCAAACGGTAGTCAGCAGCCGGAAGAACATATTTTAGAAAAGGCTGTCAGTTTAGCAATCGCAGCCTTAAAATGGGGGGATTTTCAAGACCGCTGGGAAATTGCTAAGGTATTACCCAATCTGGGAAATGGCGCGATCGCACCTTTAATCGCCTTGCTTGAAGACGAAGATGCAGATACAGAGCCCCGGTGGTTTGCCGCCCGCATCCTCGGAAAGTTCGTGAAGCCTAGCTATCCCAAAGGGAATCGCCCGGAAGTGATGCAAGCTTTAGTAAAATTAATCGAAAATTCTGATGAAGAATTGAGCCAAATTGCGGCGGAAACTCTAGGAAATTTCGGCACGAGTGCGATCGAATCCCTGACAACTCTCCTACAACAAGCAGACTCGCGACAGTTTGCTACAGCAGCCCTCGCCCAAATTCGGCGCCCCGAAATTATCCCACCGCTGTTGAGTGTAGTCACGGATTCTCAAGTTGCGGTGCGTGCTTGCGCTATTGAGGCGTTGAGTAGTTTTCACGACTCTCGGATTCCGTCGGTACTGGTAGGTGCACTCAAAGATCCGGCGACAGCAGTCAGAAAGGAAGCGGTGCGGGCTCTTGGGGTGCGCGCCTATTTAGATGCAGAATTAGATTTAGTTAAGTTGCTCAAACCTTTGCTTTGGGATATCCGTTTAGAAGTTTGTCAGGAGGCGGCGATCGCAATTGGGCGACTGAAAACCGATGCTGCGGCGGCAGCTTTATTTGAATTGTTGCGATCGCCCGCAACTCCCCTTGAATTGCAAATCGAAACTGTGCGCGCCCTCGGCTGGAGCGAAACCGCTGCCGGTTTAGAATATTTGCAAAAAGCGCTGATCTGGCGATCGGCTGATGATTTGGAAGGCGAGGGATTGACAAGTAATTCTGCAATTCCAATTGTCGGCGAACACCGATTAATTCAAAACATGAATCCTGCTGTTTGTCAAGAGATTGTCACTGTTTTGGGGCGAGTGGAAAAGCCGGAATTAAAAGCCAAGGCTGCTGAAATTGCGATCGATTTGCTAGAGGGCAATCATCCCGCGGTGCAGTCTTCCCAAATCAAACAATCTTTGGCTTTAGCGTTAGGACAATTAGGAGATATCAGAGCGGTAGATGTGTTGATTCAACTGTTGGCAGATGCCGATAACAGCGTCAGACTGCATAGTTTATCAGCACTCAAACGGCTGGGTGGGGGAGAGGTTCGGCAGCAATTAGCAAGTTTAGTCGATCGTCCAAGTCTCGAACCCAGATTAAAACAGGGAATTGCGATCGCCCTGCAAGAATGGCAAGAGAATTAGGATGCAATAGTAGCCCACATTCCGCAGATGTGGGTCGGATTTTTTTATCAGTTGTGAAAACTTGGAAGCCAAACGCTTTTGGGCTGAAATTATGCAGTGTTAGCCTTACA
>NZ_JAEQCE010000138.1:0-9847 GCF_020738665.1 Microcoleus sp. PH2017_08_TRC_O_A | reverse complement strand
CTGTGCCTTAAGTTCGCGGTGTGAACCGCTCTCTCTCTGGCGCTTTATTAATATACTTATTTCGCAAGGGCTTGTCAAGCGTTTTGCGAAAATAATTTTGACTTTTTTTGAATTCATACACCGTATGGGTTTCGACTGTTGAGACCGACTCTTTGACCCGATCGCCCAATCTGCTTTTCCGGATTTCACTTGTTTGGGGCGTAATTCTAAGGTTTTTTCCGGGGACTCGGACGCTAATGGGTAGAATATCTCTACAGACACAGACAGATGTTCTATATATATGTGTTCGATCGCCCGCTCATGAAAAAACCGACAGCTCGCCCTAGTGCCTTATTCGTTACGTGCGCTTCACTGTTGCTGGCTTGCAGTCAGACAAATACTCCCCAAACCTCTACCACAGCATCTCCGGCGACTTCGCCCTCTGCCGGTACTTCGCCACAGGGTTCGGCCGGGCAGAATTCCAAGACTATATATATAGGGATTGGGGTGGCGCAAACTAGCAATGTGGCTTTACTCGGTCAGGAACAGGTGGCTGGGGCGAAAATTGCTGAGAAATATTTTAACGATAAGGGCGGTGTGGATGGGACGCCGATTAGATTGGTGTTCCAAGATACGGGTGGAGATGAACAAGGGGCGATTAATGCGTTCAATACTCTGATCAATCAGGATAAGGTGGTGGGGATTGTGGGCCCAACTCTATCACAGCAAGCTTTTGGTGCCGATCCGATCGCCGATCGCGCCAAAGTTCCCGTGCTCGCACCCTCCAATACGGCTAAAGGCATTCCCCAGATTGGCGATTATGTGGCCAGAGTCTCCGCGCCTGTAGCTGTGGTAGCACCGAATGCGGTTAAAGCTGCACTGAAGCAAAATCCCAATACTAAGAAAGTAGCCGTGTTTTTTGCTCAGAATGATGCTTTCAGCAAATCTGAGACTGAAACTTTTCAGAAAACCGTTAAAGAGATGGGACTGGAATTGGCAACAGTCCAAAAATTCTTGACTACTGATACAGATTTCCAATCTCAAGCCACTAATGCGATCAATGTCAAGCCCGATTTGATCATTATTTCTGGGTTGGCCGCAGATGGAGGCAATTTAATTAAGCAATTGCGGGAGTTGGGCTACAAAGGCGTTATCATTGGCGGCAACGGTTTGAATACTTCCAATGTATTTACTGTTTGTAAGGCTCTTTGCGATGGGGTTTTGATTGCCCAAGCGTACAGCCCGGAATATCAGAATGAAATTAATAAGGCTTTTCGCGATGCTTATCGCGCTCAATTTAAGAAGGAACCGCCTCAGTTTAGCGCTCAAGCTTTTACGGGCGTTCAAGTTTTTGTGGAGTCATTAAAGGCAATTAATGCTCAGTCTAAGGTTAGTGAAAAGCCTTTGGCCGAATTGCGTACAAAGCTTAATGAGCAGTTGTTGGCTGCCAAGTATGACACGCCTTTGGGGGAAATTTCTTTTACGCCGGAAGGTGAAATCAATCAAAAAGACTTTTATGTGGCACAAATTAAAATGGATGCGGATGGAGTTAATGGGAAGTTTGAATTTTTGAAATAAAGGAAGTTCGGCAAGGGATTTTGTAGCGGATTTAACGGATGTAGTCAAAAAATATGACAGTAGTTTTTTAGCTTATTTGTGATTGAATGATTTAATTTTGATGCCTAATTCGTGACTGGCGATGGACTTAACTCTGTTTCTGCAACAATTTCTGAATGGTTTGTCGATCGGCAGCGTGTATGCTATTTTTGCGCTAGGATACACGCTGGTTTTTTCTATTCTCGGGATTATTAATTTTGCTCACGGTGCAGTGTTTACCTTAGGTGCTTATTTCACTTATGCGCTGATGGGCGGTGCTTTCGGTTTTAACGGGTTGTTGGCTAATGCTAGAATTCCCGTGCAGTTGCCTTTCGCGGTGGCGCTAATTTTGGGCAGTGTGTTGGCTGGTTTGGTGGGAGTAATTGTGGAAAGAGTTGCTTTTTTGCCTTTGCGTCGCAGAAACTCCGATCCTCTGCTGACGGTGGTTTCGAGTTTGGGGGCGGCGGTGGCGATCGCAAATATGATTCAATATCTTGTCGGGGCTGAGATTTACACTTTTCCGGCTAATACTTACGGCAATTTGCCAGCAGCTATTAACTTTGGTACGGCGGATCGACAGATTCCGATTCGCACTGTGCAAATAGTGATTTTTGTGGTGGCTGTGGCGATTGTTAGTCTCCTAACTTACTTGATAAATTTCACTAAATTTGGTAAGGCAATGCAGGCGGTGGCTGAAGATGCTACTACTTCTAGTCTGTTGGGGATTGATACTGACAGGTATATTGTTTTGACGTTTTTTGTGAGTAGTTTTCTGGCTGGTTTGGCGGGGAGTTTGGTGGGTTCTAGTGTGAGTATTGCGGGGCCGTATTTTGGGATTGCTTTTGGTTTAAAGGGTTTGGCTGTGATTGTGCTTGGTGGGTTGGGGAGTATTCCGGGGGCTGTTTTTGGTGGGTTTATCATTGGTTTGGTGGAGGCTTTTGTGCCGGGAGATTTTTCGGCTTATAAGGATGCTGTGGCTTTTGCGATATTGTTTATTATGCTGTTGGTTAGGCCGCAGGGTTTGTTTGGGCGGCGTTTGATTCAAAAGGTGTAAGTTTGTTAGATCGATTCCGGTTACATCGGAATGATTTAACCGCAGAGGGCGCAGAGGGCGCAGAGAAAGAGAAGAGAGAAATGAATAATTCGGATGCGATCGCATTTGATAGAAAGCCCGTATTTAAGTATGTTTATAATTTAAGATAAAGTTATGGCTACATTTTTTACTACTTATGGGTTTCTGATTGTCTCGATGTTGCTGGGTGCAATGTTGGGATTGTCGCTATATTTGCCTTTGATGACTGGACAATTGTCTCTCGCTAGCCCCGGTTTTTATGCTTTGGGCGGCTATATTGCGGCGATTTTGTCTACGACGGTGTTTCAAACGACGGGGGGTTTATTTCCGCTGCCACTGCTGTTAGTGGAGATGATAATTGCAGGGGCTGTTTCGGGGTTGTTGGGTATTTTGGTGGGAGTTCCGGCGCTGCGGTTGCGGGGGATTTATTTGGCGATCGCAACTATTGCTTTTGTGGAAATTCTCCGCGTATTATCGCTGAATCTGGACATCACTGGCGGGGCTGTGGGGATTTTTGGGATTCCGCAACCGTTTGGAACGCCGATCGAGTATTTGTGGATTGTACTACCTTTACTGTTGGTAAGTATGGCGATTGTCTATCGGCTGGAACGGATTCGGGTGGGGCGGGCTTTTGCGGCGATCCGCGCTGATGAGTTGGCGGCTGATGCGATCGGCATTAATCCAACTTTTTATAAGGTTCTGGCTTTTACGTTAGGTGCTATTTTAGCTGGGGTTGTGGGTGCTGTTAGTGCACATTTTCTGAATACTTGGAACGCGCGTCAAGGTACTTTTGATGCTAGTATTATTTACTTGACTTCTGTGTTAATTGGTGGTAGCAGAACGTTTTTGGGAGCAGTTTTGGGTGGGATGGTGTTTACTGCTTTACCGGAGGTTTTGAGGGGAATGGCGACTATTCAGGGATTGCCGGTTTGGTTGGCGCAATTTCTGCGGGATGGGCGGTTAATTGTGTTTGGGGTACTGATTGTTTTGGGGACGATATTTTTTCCGCAAGGTTTGGTGACGCCGGAGTTGTTGAAGAAGTGGAGGAAGGGCGATCGTACTTCTGTTTAAAATTAGATTTTTGGTAAAAAAAGACAATGTGCGCTCGCATCCCAGTCCTTATCGATCGCCTATCTATAAAACCGTGTCTCACAGATCGTTTATGATAAATGTATCCTTGTATGTCTGGGAGTTTAAACTATGTCTCTCGCTGAGTTAATTCCTTTGGTGAACAGTCTGAGCCAGTCAGACAAATTATCACTCTTCAAACTCCTAGCTGTGCAAATCCCAAAGGCTGAACTACAAGTTATCTTTTCTGCATCAGAGTATCCGGTTTGGTCGCCCTACGACGCAACGGAAGCTGCAAACCTTCTGATGCAGATGATTCGGGATGACCGAGAGGCATCTACTCATACCTAGTACGATCGAGTTTCCCTTTTCTGACGATGAAGCATTACCCACGATTCCCATCACTCGCTCGTCATGCAGGCTTTTCTGTCTCCGCGAATGCACTGCTAGATACTGGGTCTGCGGTCAACCTATTACCTTATGACATAGGGCTGCAATTGGGTGCAATTTGGGAGGAACAAACTGTCCGCTTGCCATTGGCAGGAAATCTTGCAAGTGTTGAGGCGCGGGGTGTATTTGTGCAGGTTCAAATTGGGAATTTGGAACCAGTTCGTCTAGCATTTGCCTGGGCAGAATCCTCTCAAATACCCTTAATTCTTGGGCAAACAAACTTCTTTCGAGAATTTGATGTTTGTTTTCAGAGATCGCGATGCACGATCGAGATTATCCGCTTCTAATAAGCGTCGATGTCGATCGGTAAAAAAGAGAGGGGCGAGCGCATCCACACAAAGAGTGCGATCGCCCTGTCCGTGAAAAAAGACAAGGTGCGATCGCATCCACACCCCTTATCGATCGCCATCAATAAAAAAAGTAATAGCGCTCTAGTGAGAAATAGCGTCTTCAGATTAGAACTTCCATAAACGTGGGCGACCTATTGGATAGGTCTACCGTCTGGGATGCTGACCAAAGCCGGACAAGATATAGGTGTTACCGCTTTTAGAACAAAGTTACGTTCAAAAGCTTTTGGACCTGCAACCCAGCGTTTAGTACCTTGATCCAAAAGATACGCTTTGTTATTTAAACGATGACCGTTCTCTTTACAAAGAACAACTCTATTTTCCATTGTTAATGGTGATGCTTCCTCAATCAGCTCGACATCTATATATTGCTGAACCTGCCTTCCAGGAAACAAGAGGTCGAAAACATTAGGACCTGCAATCCACCGTCGTTTTCCTTGATCGATCCAGTAGACTTTACCATTACTAGGATGCGCGAGTAGTAAGCCATTCAAATCTGAGCGGTTCTTAGGTTGAGCTTGAGCATCATTAATAAATCCAGTAAAAACTTGGGCTAAGGTAGCCGCAGCAAGGCACATTGTAAATTTCAGTAATTTATTCATCTTGTCACCTAAACATTCGCATCTATCGATTTACAGTCATAAATCAACAGAGATAACTCTGTCAGTCGGATTGAGTCGGAACTTTTCCCGAAAAATTTGCTCAAATGTCGCAAAGATCGGAGAATATCTGAAAAACCTCCCTATCTGATCGCTCTACGGACATCGCAGAAGTATTAAAAATACCCAAGATTTTATCCAGGATTGGGGCAAGTACCAATATTTGTCAAACCTTGAGAGATAACTTCTAGAGAAAGACCTTCCAGCGGCGCTCCAAATTGCTGGCGTAACAATCCGAACAATGACGGTCCTACGTGGCAAATCTCTTTACGGGAGTTGATGTACATCACTCTGCCTTGGTTGTTTGGTGGCACATAAAGCCCTTGAGGCCATAGACAACCACCTCGAAAATTATAGGGAGTAAAAGGTGCATTTCCTCTACTCGGCATACCTCTATTAACAAATAGCCTCAACTGGGGAGGACCGACAATGTGACACGAAGTTTTCTCGGTGTTATTCCAGTAATATAGGTGACCTTGACTCTCATAGATACCAGATAAAATATTTGGAGGTGGTGGATTCTGAGCTACCCCTGGTAATGCAGAAGCAAAAATTCCAACTCCAGAAATCATGCCCACAATCAATTTTTTCATACTTATCTCCTTTTACGGATTCATATTTAACAATCTAAGTGTCAAACAATACCTTCCCAATCCAAACCCAAGCCCGATCGCCCTGTCAGTCGGATTGAGTCGGAACTTTTCCAGAAAAATTTGCTCAAATGTCGGAAAGATCGGATAATATCGGAAAAACCTGTCTATCTGACCGATCGATGGACATCGCAGAAGCCTGAAAACTGGTAGATGAAATTCTGTTCACAATACAGGCGATCGCCCAAAACCTATAAGATAATTTAGAAGTGCGATCGCAACTCGCAAAATAGTAAAGCCCCATCGGTCGCTGTTGGAGATTAAGATTAGATGCCCAGTCCCTTCTACCAACCAAGCTGCTTTGTAGCTCTTCCTTATCATAGACCGATCGCCCAAAACTGACAATGGAAAAAAAGACGGAAAAAGACGGGTATTTCTCAACTCGGGGTGCAAGGCGGAAAAAGACGGAAAAAGTCTGGTATAGTAACGAGAGTTCTCTGACACCCCTAGTGATGAACACCGCCGATATCTTGGAATTTGTAGATGAAGCGCTCAACGCGAAAACAGGCAAACATCTCAATGACTTGCAGCGTAAAATTATCGAGGGAATACTGAATTGACAAAAATATTCTGATATTGCAGGTACTTACGGTTGTACGGCGGGTCATGCTAAGGATTTAGGTTATAAACTTTTGCAAATGTTATCTGATACTTTTGATGAACCAGTTGATAAAAGTAATCTGGAATCTGTTCTAGAACGGCAATTAAATCTGAATATAAATTTTGGCGATCGCAACACTACTAATTTTTGGGAGAGCAACACAATTAATTATATCAATGGTTGCTCAGAACTACCCACTTCTACCCCAGATAAAAGTCAGGCTGCGACTCCCGACTATCAGGACGGCACGAATCAAGTTAAAATTGACATGGTTGGTAAATTACGACAGTTGGGATTGAAGGATGAGCAAATTGCAGGGGTGCTAGGACTACCCTTGGATGTCGTGAAGCAGATAGATTAAAAAGAATGAGTTTATTTTTCGATCGCTCTTTTGCCTTTCATCACTACACAGCGGTAGTCAAAGCTGTTAAAGAGTGTGGCAGAAAAGCTAAAACAATAGCGTTTTCTGGAATACCTTGGTCTATTAAATTTTGGGTAATGCCACATTCCATGCCGTCGTATTCAATATAAACTTTTCCATCTTCTAGGGTAATGTAAATTAAATTCCCTCTCACTCGCCGTCCTCTATCCCAACCCACTTGCATTAAAGCATAGCGATCGCGTGTTTCATCCAACACCGGATCTAGTCTAATGTCTCCATGAGAGGGACGCAATTTAGCGTATTGAAGAATCACCTGTTTTACGATTTCTCGATAGGTCGCGCTGGTATCCATTGTTTTACCTCGGTTTTTTCAGTCCGCGTAGGCGGACTTCGTTTGTGTAGACGCGGTTTCAACCGCCGAGTCATAAAGGAACTTCTACTATTTTATCGATTGCACCCCCAAATTTTAATAGTTCTGTCACTGCTGCCGCTCGCCAAAAACTCTCCTTCCGGGCTAAAATTAACAGAATACACCGAGTTAGTATGACCCGCAATATTACAAATTTCTTCACCGTCTTTAACCCGCCAAATCTTGATTGTTTGATTGCTGCTACTAGCCAGAATCTCGCTATCTGGACTAAATGCGATCGAATCAACATACCAAGAATGACCTGCAATTGTTAAAACTTCTTGCCCGTCTTTCATCCACCAAATTTTGATCGTATTGTCGTGACTGCCGCTTGCCAGAAACTCTCCGTTTGGGCTGAAAGCTAAACAGCGAACGCAGTCTGTATGACCTATCAGCGTGCGAATTAGCTTGCCATCTTTGACTCGCCAAATTTTGATGGTTCTGTCCCAACTGCTGCTAGCAATAGTTTCTCCGTCTGGACTGAAGGCGACAAAGTAAACTAAGTTAATGTGACCGGAGAATGTGCGAATTTCTTGCCCGTCTTTCACGCGCCAAAGTTTGATGGTTTTGTCCCAACTGCTACTAGCAATAGTTTCGCCATCTGGACTGAAAGCTAAGCCATAAACGGAGTTAATGTGACCGGAAAGTGTGCGAATTTCTTGCCCGTCTTTCATTCGCCAAAGTTTGATTGTTTTGTCGTGGCTGCTGCTGGCGAGTGTCTTTCCGTCAGGGCTGAAAACTACTGTATGAACTGAGTTTGTGTGTCCTGCGAGAGTCACTATTTCTTGCCCGTCTTCAACTTGCCAAAGTTTGATTGTTTTGTCATCGCTGCCGCTGGCGATAACTTCTCCGTTGGGGCTGAAAGCTACAGATGAAATTAAGTTTTTGTGTCCGCTTAATGTGTGAATACATTGCCAGTTATGGGTTTGCGGTGGGGGCGGATTGGGATTAGTGGCGGGTTTAACTGGTTTGGTGATTTTTTGCGGAATGGTGAGTTTAATTGCTGCTTCTGGATTCAGTTGTGTTAATACTTCTACAGCCATTTGATAGCGGCGGTTGGTAGCATTTTCAATCATTTTATCTAAAATTTTCCCGAGTTCTTTACTCACCGGGTTGTTACTTAAATACTGCCGCCAAATCCAGGCATCCTCGCCCGGATCGAACAGATCAAATGGGGAAACTTGAGTTAATAAATACAGGCAAGTTACGCCTAAACTGTACAAATCGCTGGTGAAAGATGCTTTGCCTCGGGCTTGTTCCGGGGCGATGTATTCGGGGCTGCCGATGCTGGTTCCTGTTTTGAGTAAGGCTGTACCTGTGGCAATTTTGGCAGCGCCAAAGTCTACTATAACTAATTGTTTATCGGCGCGGCGGATGATATTTCCTGGTTTGATGTCTCGGTGAATAACGTTGTGAGAATGGATGAAGTGCAGGACGGGTAGTAAGCTGTTGAGTAATTCTTGAATCTGAGTTTCTGTAAATGTGCCTTCTGTTGCTATAATTTGTGCTAGGTTTTGTCCGTCGATGAATTCTTGGACTACATATTGTCGGTTGTCTTGGATGGAATAGGCTAATAGTTCGGGAATTTGAGGGTGTTTTCCCAATTCATCCAATCGCATTGCTTCTTGTTCAAAAAGTTCGGCGGCTTTTTTGCTGTTGCGATTGCTGGCTGATGGGATGAGTTGGGTTTCTGCTGGTAAGAATTGTTTGATGACGCAGCGCGGTTTTGAGGGTTTGTCTTCGTCAACGGCGAGGAATGTTCTGCCAAAACCTCCTTGTCCGATCGCCTTTATGGCCCGATATCTGTCGCGCAGCAGCAGTTTTGACCGACAATTTCGGCAAATTTTGGCTGCATCCGGGTTTTGGGGCTTGGAACAATTGGGGTTTAGGCAGTAACTCATTCGATTTGGGATTTGGGATTTGGGGATTTGGGATTTGAGATATGGGAAGCTAGAGCGAATAAAACTTGTGAATAAATACCAAAAAAACCGGGTTTTATATCGAATCTGCGGGCTGTAACGCAGTACAATGCAAAAAACCCGGTTTCTGACTATCCATGCGTCCGAGACTTTAAAAGTTGGTTTGATCGTTCGGACTAAAGTTCTTTATCAACTGTCAACTGTCAACTGTCAACTGTCAACTGTCAACTGTCAACTATTTTAGAAGTTCCACATGACGGGATTGTCATCTAAACGATCGGTGACTGTTCGCCCGATCGCGTCAATCTCTTTTAAGTCCTCCTGACTCAACTTTACCTCAGCCGCTTTAGCGTTATCGGTGGCTTGTTCTGCGTCGCGGGCGCCGACAATTGCATTGGTTTGTGGCTGGGCAATCAACCACGCTAATGCTAAGTTTCCTAAGCTTGTTTGGTGGCGATCGGCAATTGGCTTGAGTTGATTTAATGCTGTTTGCACTCGGGCATAATTTTCTTTGAGGAACAGCTTATTTTTGGTGCGGTGGTCGCCTTCTGCAAATTTGTGTTCTGGCCCAAATTTACCTGTCAATATTCCTTGAGCTAGAGAAGTTATGATAAACCTACCCTTCCAGCCATTATGCCTGTACTTTCTAGACACTTTCTATTTGTTTAACGTATTTGCGTCATTACAGCCGTTGAGACAGCTTACTTGTAAGCCC
>NZ_JAEQCE010000137.1:0-19897 GCF_020738665.1 Microcoleus sp. PH2017_08_TRC_O_A | reverse complement strand
GCTTAATGAAGCCATTAAGCAAAAAACTATTTTTTTGAGGAGTCGTTTATTTATCATAGGATTTCCACAAGATAAGTGTTGACTACAATTATTCAACAGGTTTCTTGTGGAGTCAATTCATTAAAGTCATTGATTATGTTCATAAAAGTCATATCTTCAGTCAGGATAGAGGAGACGGCAATGCCGTGTCCCTACCCAAAATCATATTGTAGAGACACGGCACTGCCGCATAGAGGAGACGGCAGTGCCGTGTCCCTACCGCGATCAATTGTAGGGACACGGCACTGCCGTCTCCTCATTTCTTTATTTATTTTCAATTTTGAAATAACACACTTAATAAAGTTAAAACCGTGCACCCAAACACGGCTTCAAATGTATATCTTCGCGAAGGTTTGTAAGGGGAAGAATGCCAAACCCGCAGTTCTCCATTAAAACCGCGCGATGCTAAACTCAACGAAACTTGACGGTAATTTACCAAAGTTCGCTGAAGTAATTGCCCGATTAAAATGCCTAAACTACGCATTCCCAGTTTCCAAGTGCGATAGCCACAGCGCGAGTTTTGGGCGATCCAAAGTTCATCTGCGATCGCCAATAAGCTAAAAATAAACCGATACATCAACAACAAGAGTTCTGTCAGCAAAGCCGGAAAGCGCAATTTTCTGAGGATTTGCAAGGTTTCTGTAAATGGCACCGTCAACAGGATGAAATACATACAACTTGTCGATGCCAAGGTGCGCGGAAATAATAGGCTCACTTGGTATAAGCCTGTGCGACTCACATACAGATACAAATTGCCGATGCTAATTCCCCAACTTTGCCAAATATCCCACTGCATTGTCTGGATTTGATTTAACTCAATTCCATTAATCGCCAAAGCAGGCAAACTCGTCAGCAAAAACATCAACGGTAGCGACAACAACCGCAGATAAAGTTTCCCCGGAATGCCCGCATAGATGACGATCCAGACTGCTAACCAAAGCGCGATCGACAATTGGACGATCGCCCCAGAAAGCAGAGATAGAATCAAAAGGGCGATCGCAAACGATAATTTGTGAGTTGGCGGCAACCCACGCAAACGATTGGTGTAAGCCAGACTATCAATCTGATGATTCATTCCAGCGGCGATTTATCATCAGATTGCTGAGATTGCGATCGGCCTTTATAAAGCCCGATCGCATATCCGATCGCACCAGCCCCCAGCGCCGCCTGAGTCGCAAATAATAAACTGGCAATTTCAGCGCTAGGCGGTTCAAACAAGTGATTAAACCAAGGTTTATAATCGGGTTGAATTTCGGTAATTGCTTTCTGTGCGCGATCGTCCGATCCGCCGTATTCACCCCGCACAAAAACTAGGGGAATCACCGCAAGGGCGACAACTGCAATTACTAACATCCAATTTTGTTGCGAACTAGCTTGCTGATTTTTTGTAGGTTTTTGATTCACGACTTTATGACTCCTGTTTCAATAATTTCAGAATTTCTAACTCTGGTTTTCCGTAAGAATGCAGCCAATTCCAAACCAATAAAGTCAGCAATCCCTCACTAATCGCCAGAGGTACTTGAGTAATCGCAAAGATACTAGCAAACTTGAGAAACGAAGCCATAAAACCGCCACTCGCTGCCGGAAAAGCCAATGCCAACTGCATCGAAGTCACCACATAAGTCAGCAAATCTGCCAAAGCAGCCGCACAAAAAATTGCCAACCTTTGTTTACCAGTTCGCATCAGCAATTGATAGATAAAATATGCAGCAAACGGCCCAACAATCGCCATCGAAAACATATTCGCCCCCAACGTTGTCAGCCCACCGTGCGCTAACAATAACGTTTGAAACAACAGCACTAAAGCACCAAGTACAGCCATCACCGAAGGGCCGAACAAAATTGCACCCAAACCCGTACCCGTTGGGTGAGAACAACTCCCCGTTACCGATGGAATTTTCAAAGCAGAAAGCACAAAAGTAAACGCACCCGCCAAAGCTAGTAATAGTTTAAGTTCCGGGTGTTCTTTGGTAATGCGAGTAATTTCACGCAAACCCAACACAAAAAAAGGCAAAGCCACCATCCACCAAAACGCAGCCCATTGTACAGGCAAAAAACCTTCTGAAATGTGCATAGCAGCGGCCGGTGTTGCCGAACCCAAGACAAGATAACAACTCAAGCCAGCCATCAATCCCAGGCTGACTAATTTCCGATTTCGCGCCTTCATCAAGTACCTCGCGGATGAGACTATGTGAACCAACACATCGGCGGGCGTTCTGACTTGAGAGGTAGAGGACTGAAGTCCTTACTACAAACCTCATTACAGTTGCGGGACAGCGTTGGATTTGCACCAAACTTTCCCCGTTTCCTCTAATGGCTGTTCCCCATTAGAACCGACTGCTTAGACATAGTTTAGTCGATCGCGCAACTCTGGGCCGATATTTTACAAAAATTAATTCAGATCAAATAAGTCAATATTACCTATCATCTTGCTTTTCTTCCTTTTCTTACTTAGCGTCTTTGCGATCCATAATATTCTTAATCAAATACAAAAGAACACCCAACAACTCAATGCTATAATATTAATGAGTTTTGAGAAAAGCCGCCATGTTAAATTACAACTTCCCGAAGCACTGGCCCTCAGCAGAAGAACTACCAGACTCAGATGAAACACCAGTGGATAACGAACTGCAAGAATTAATACCAGGATTGCTGAAAGCAATATTGCTCATAATTTGGGCAGAACGCATGGACTGGTTTTTTGGCATAGATATGGGTCTTTACCATCACCCTGACAAACCAGCTATTGTGCCAGATGCTTTCTTGAGTTTAGGTGTGGAAAGGTTTTATGACGAAGAATTGCGTCCCAGTTACGCGGTATGGGAGGAAAAAGTGATGCCAACTTTTGTCCTCGAAGTTGTTTCCCCAACTTATCGCAACGAATATACCGCCAAGTTGGAAGAATATCAAAGTTTAGGCATACTTTACTATGTCATTTATTCTTCTCGCCGCCGCCGCAAACCCCGTTTGGAAGTACATAAGTTAGTCAATGGCAAGTATGAGTTACAGCCAGGAAATCTAGTTTGGATGCCAGAAATTGGTTTGGGAATTGGTTGTGAAAGGGGAAATTATTCTGGGGTGACAAGGGAATGGTTGTATTGGTACGATGCGGATGGCAAACGCTATCTGACTCCTGAAGAACAGGTGAAGGAATTAGCCCAGCGCGCCGATCGACTAGCTGAACGATTGCGCGAGTTGGGGATAGATCCTGATAATATAAGCTAATTGAGAGGAAAGAGTGCCAGAATGACGCAGCCTGCGGGCGATCGCCAACCGAGTTTTTTCACCGATCGCGATCGCCCTAAACGCAAGATTTTCCCGAAAATCCCGATTTTTGCGTCCCGAAATGTGTGAAAATTATCAAAAAAATTAGGAAAGATGCGGCCTTATTTGGAACAGACAGAGAGTTTGATGGCAAAAATTGAGATGCAGATCGACAAAATGGCGATCGGGAGACGTGATTAAATAATGCTCATGGATCTACGTTCTTACGATATCATCTGCTTTGGTGATGAAGTTCCAGGAGTTCTAGCTGTTATCTCAGCAGCCAGAGAATACCGCCGCCGGACAAAGCTTTATCCGCGAGTTTTGCTGATGTCTAAAGGAAGCTTGCAAGAAGGAATTGGCGGACATTTAGTCAGAGGCGGCCTCGCTTATTTAGATCGAAGTCAGGTTAGTCAAGAACTCCAACAATCTTTAAATTTAGACCCCTTTGGTTCACCGCCGACAATCTATAAAGAATTCCTGCAAAAATCTGGTGTCAGCGCGATCGCCCTTGACCCCAGCAAAGCCACCGCAGCCCTGAAAGCAATGCTGGTACAAGCAGGAGTTGCACTCCTGGGCAAAGTAGAAATTAAATCAATCAATAAAGAAGGCAAAAAAATTACTAGCATAATTACCTCAAAAGGGACAGTTTATGTAGCAAAACAATTTATTGATGCCACTGTCAATGGCGAATTAGCTCAAGCCGCAGGTGTGCGAAAGCTGAATGGATTTGAAACCTTTGGTTTGCCTAACTCAGAACTTCCAGTCACCCTAGTTTTTGAAACTCAAGGACTCAGTGTCAGAAGACTGAAAGAACTCGATTATATTTATCTAAAACGCTTCACAAACCTTGCCGATTCTGAGGCTCAAAAATTTTTGCTGTCTGCTGCGGGGAAAGATGCCAAGCTAGCAGAAGAACTCCGCCTGGAAATGATCGACACCAGAGGAAATCTCAAAACTCTGTGGGCGGGCAACGATTACATTGATGTGCGATCGCCAGCTTTGTCTGTAGCATACCACTCTTTTAGAGGCAGAAAGCTATCTTTTTCTGAAACTGGCATAATTTTAGACGAAGGAAATATCGCCATACTTCCAGACGAAAGACTTTCGTGGAATGCACTGTTATTTGCAGTCACTGGTAGCGAAGCAGAAGCCTTAGCGAGAAACGGGAGCAAACCCACAGCTAATATGCAAAAAGAGATGTCATTTCTGACCACTTGGCTGAAAAGTTTGGGGGCTACCTATGTTACTCCGGCTTCAGAACTTTATATCAGACACGCTGGGAATGTGACGGGAGTTGTAGAACCTTTAATAGGCGCACAAATGCTGCATGGTGGCGTACCAGCTACTGAAGCACTGGGAACATTTAGCTATCATTTTGATGTCCGGGGAGGCATTCCGGGGATTGGCGACAAAGCAAAGAGTCGAGGGTGGTTTAAAAGTCTGATGTTCCAACAGCCTACCTTCAATATTGGCATCCGCCACGCATTAATGAACAATGTTCCTAACCTGGCAGTTGTCAGTCCCTGTTCTGGATTTGAAGGGCTTGCTTGTGCTGTGGGCAGAATTGTAGAATTCAATGTAGCAGTTGGTCAAGGTGTCGGTATTGCGGCCGTTAATGCCATTCTCAATAACAAAAATTTAGCCGATATATCTAACCGAGAAGTCAGACAAGTTCTAGTTGAAACAGGCCAGTTACCTAAAATTTTTGGAGTTGCAAATAACACTGATGGAATGCTATTAGCACAATTCGAGACTCTTGTAAGTGCCGATGCCATTGCATAATACAGCACTTCTCAAAAAGGTAAGGCACGTTGTTGGGCTTCAGCCCTTCTGGTAAGGTACGTTGTTGGGCTTCAGCCCTTCTTATCTAATTGGTAGTATGTGGAGCCATCCATCCTACCAAACAAAAGACAGAAAAATAAAGGTTCGTAGTGAGGGCTTTAGCCCGCAAAAAAGAAGGACTAAAGTCCTCACTACGAACCAAGTCTTAATTTTTTGGCGGGCACTTCGGATGAGTCCCTCCCTGCAAACAAATGTAAGCAATTTGACTTTGATCTAAATTCTTAACCTCCGCAAAATTAATACCTTGGAAGCGACCTGATTTGCTACCAGCCTGACTTTGAATAAACTGATCCGAAGTCCCCTTCCCCAGGAAAACAGCGCCTTGAAAATTAGCTCCCGCTAAATTCGCACCTCTAAAATCAACCGAACTCACGTCCGCATTCCGCAAATTAGCATCTTGCAATCGAGCATCTTTTAAATTCGCGTTGGCAAGTTTAGCCGAACTTAAATCAGCATTTTGTAAATTTGCGCCGCTCAAATCAGCACCGGACAAATCAGCACCTTGCCATTCCGATTTAGACAAATTTGTTAGAGATAACTGAGTGCCTTGAGCCTTGACTTTGCTCAAACGCGCACTTTCTAAATTGGCTCCCGAAAAATTGGCGCTGCCGATATCTGCCCCGGTAAAGCTTGCCTCTTTTAACATTGCTTGCTGCAAATTCGCCCCAATTAAAAGACTGTTGCTAAGATTAGCTCCATTCAAATTTCCGCTTGACAAATTAGCTTTGTTCAGAACAGCGCGCACAAAAGTAGTGCGGTTCATTACGGCGCTGTTAAAAGATGCTCCGGTTAAATTTGCTCCTTCAAAATTAGCTTCGCTTAAGTCAGAAATCCAATCGTCAAATGTGCCCGGACGCCTGTCTTCGCCGGTGCCATAAAAGCGAATTCCCTGCAAGCTGGCATTTGTTAAATTGGCTTTTCTCAGCTTAATTCCTGATAAGTCAACTTTGTCTAATACTAAAGTGAACTGACCCGGGCCGGCAGGACTTTGACCTAAATCTGTGCGGCTCAAATCTGCACCGTTGAGCTGGCTGCTATACACTGTGAGAATTTTGCCGATCGCCCTTTGCACTGTTCTCTGACGGGTAGCCGCTAACTCGCGTTCCGGAGTCTTTCCACCGTAGCGCAGGGATTCGAGGTCATTGCTGAGGGCTTGGTTCAACCGCTGCAAGTCAGGTAAAGCTTTCGGCCCGGTACTGACTAAAGCTTGCTGGATCGCGTCCAGCATCGCCTTGCTTTCTTCTTGAGCCAGCAAATCCGCTAACAGGGGTACGGCGCGGGAGTCTTCCACCGCCCCCAAAGCCAAAATAGCCGATCGCCTCCCCGATGTTCCGCTAGCCGAAGCAGGAGACAATTTGCTAACTAAAGCTACAAATAACTCGTCATTCCGCTGCCGAGAATCCCGCAAATTAGCTTGACTTTGAGTGTAGATCAGAGTGCCAACAAACAAACTTAAAATCAATCCCGCACTGCCAATAGTAACTATCACTAAAGTTGTGCCTGGATGTTGGCGAATCCAATTCCACAGACTCGGATCTTCTTTCATATTGGTTTCTGGAGTCAAAACCAAAGCCGCAATTTGCGCGTCTTCCTCAGTCCAATCTTGACTCTGGACAGGATTGGGTGACAGTTGGTGCGATTCCCTACGGGATAGCTTCGCTTCACGACTATTGACCACCAAAGTATTCGCAAGGCGATCGTGCCCCGATTGCCGTTTGTAGCGCAATCCAAAAGCGCCATCTGCCAGCACTGCCAAGCCGCTCAACGCCCCTAAAATGATTAAATCTGGAAACGCGCCAGTCAAGCGCCAAACCCCGTAAGCGACGCCCAGAGGCACTCCCCAGCGCCCCAAACTTTCGCGAACCAGCACTCGCACCCAACCCGGAGGAGTACCCGAGGCTGTGACAACTTTCACCCCGAACCAGCGTTTCGGGAGAGTTTGACCGGTTCTGGCGAGCAAAAACAACTGCCACGCCGCTAAAGCTGCCGGCGCCAGCAGCGCCCCCGACCAGAATAGATTAGTTAGGGGTGCAACTCTGGGGTTGCGATCGCGCACGGGGATAGCCAAAACACGCGCAACAGTTTCCGATGCTGCTGCTACCGACGGATTGAGTGGCACGGTTTGAGCTTCTTTGTTAACCATTGCCCCGATACTGAAGGGAACCAGGGCGCTAACTGCGATTAACGAAATTTCAACAGCCCAAGCGCCACACCGGCGAACCAGCAGTGGCATTGGCTGGGATTGTCTTTGCCAAGACGGATCGGGTTGATTAATATCACCGGGTGCAGTTGGGTTAGACATATTTATAATTTCCTATTGTTAATCCTTAGTTGGAGGAATCAGGAGATATTGCCAATTTATACGCTATGTAGATTAGCACTCCGAGAACGCCAAGAGTCATCACGGCGGAAAGTAGCTGTACGATACTATTGAAGACTGTCAGAACAACGATCGCTCCGACGGCAAAGACTGCCACCTGTCCCGGTTTGGGGAGTTTCTGAAACTTCTCTAGAGATTGATTGTAGAAGGTTCCGATCGCTTGATAGCTGTCTGGATTTTGTTGGATGAGAGGCGATCGTTCTAGTTTAGCTTTGAGTTCTCCGATCGCTTGCTGCCAATTGAAGTTATTTTGAGGATTCATAAAAAAATTCAGTAGTTAATTAGAAGGAAGAAGTCATTAGTCATTAGTCATTAGTCATTGGTCATTAGTTAACTGTCAACTGTCAACTGTCAACTGTCAACTGTCAAAGACATACACAGCAAGCTTGTTAGCGATCTATATTTTACTTTAATTAGGTAGATTTTACTTGATTGAGATCCACGTGTTTGGAACCGCAATTATCATCTATCGTCTAAAGAAGTAGGACTAAATCCCATTGTGTGAGGAAATATGAAGATACACTGTGCGGGCGATCGCGACAAACGGTGGTTTAGCCCGATCGTAACCGTAGCCTTGGCAATGATTTTAGCGGATGCCGGAGCTATTCGGAGCCAACCGCTGCAAATTGCTCCAGGATTTCCCGAACCGCTGAGAGTTTCGGGAGTTTCCGGCGGCCCGAACAATAGTGGCGACTGCGGTTTCGTAGCCCAAAGCCCCAACCAAGTCATCGAAGTAACCCAGGATTTGCCTTACTGGCGGATTGCAGTACAAACTGCGGGAGCTCCCAGTTTGATGATTCAGGGGCCGAGGGGTCGTTTCTGCGTCCTACCGGCGAATGCTGCTGCGGGGAATGTAGAATTTTCTGGTTATGGAGACAAGGGGACTTACGTGATTTTCGTGGGCGATCGATCGCAAGGTCAACACCCTTATTCTCTCTCAATTTCCCAACAGCGAAATTAACAATATAACGGGATGATAACGCTTGGTGTCAAAAAACAGAAGATTTCATATCAATTTTGTACTTGCTCTCTAACCCATTTGCGAAACAATCGGAGAGTTTGACTCGTCCCCGCGGTTTGACTTTGTTCGCAATATTGAGAAATCGCTTCAATAATTGGCAGATTGGGAAATATCGGACTAAATTCCGATTCAACATATTTCCCATCTTCAAGAACATTAATCTCAAGCCTTTTATTTTCATAGCGCCAGATTTCCGGGACTCCCAGCGCCTCGTAAGCATCCAGTTGAGTCTTGGAAGTGAGATCGACTTCAATTGCTAAATCCGGCGGCGGATCGACAGTTAAGTCGATGCGCTTTTTGCCAATAATTCGAGCGTAATTCTGGATGTAAAAACATTCATCAGGCTCAATTCCTTGCAACATACTTTTTCGTTTGAAAGTCGTCGAACCAAATGGTTCAAAGTCAATTTCAAGTTCCTCAAACAAAATTTTTACTAAATAGCCAATAATAATTTTAGCCTTCTCATGTTCTGGTAGGGGCATCCTAATCTCCAAAGTTCCTTGACTGTAAGCTATTCTAGAGCCACGGTGTTCTCCGAACTCCTCTAAAATCGCCTCAAATTCCTGCCAGTTGACATCGTTCAACAGCAGTCTATGTCCTGGCGGCACACTGATTTGCCTTAATTGCAGCGTTACCATTTCAACCTCCGATTTATTTAAATTTATTATAACTTGTGCATTAAGGTATGTTGTTGCGCTTCAGCGCTCTTTCTTATACATCAAGCAGTACGGTTCACTTAAGACTGCTAGTCAAAGGTACGTAGTTGCGCTTCAGCGCTCTTTCTTATATATAGATCAATACAGTTAACTGAAAACTGGTAGTCAAAGGTACGTAGTTGCGCTTCAGCGCTCTTTCTTATATATAGAGCAGTACGGTTCACTTAAGACTGCTAGTCAAAGGTACGTAGTTGCGCTTCAGCGCTCTTTCTTACTTTCTTATATATAGAGCAATACAGTTAACTGAAAACTGGTAGTCAAAGGTACGTAGTTGCGCTTCAGCGCTCTTTCTTATATATAGAGCAATACAGTTCACTTAAGAGTGCTACTCGTGAAACTTCTATGAAAAATAGATACAGTTTGCTTCGTTCCTCTCGAAGGACAATCTTAAGTAAACCTCATTGATAGATAAAGAGCGCTGAATCGCAACAACGTACCTAATAATGAACACCTATTAAAAAAACTAAAGTCCTCACTACAAACAAAAAATCATCTACTTACTCAACGATTTTTTGCTGTTTAAAAAGTTCCTTAAACTTGCGCTGCTGTTGATTGTGATCTACAATCGGATCTGGATAATGAAGCAGCCGACGTTCTATAGGCGAAATATTTCCAGTTAGCAAAAGCTTAGTATCCACTCGGCGCAATTCTGGAACCCAGTGCCGAATATATTCCCCTTCCGGGTCAAATTTTTGAGCTTGACTGGCGGGATTGAATATTCGCAAAGGTTTCGGATCCATGCCACTCGATGCACTCCACTGCCAGCCGCCATTGTTAGCAGAAAGGTCGCCATCAATCAATTTTTGCATGAAGTATTTTTCGCCCCACTGCCAGTTAATAATTAAATCTTTGGTGAGGAAACTAGCAACTATCATCCGACATCGATTGTGCATCCAACCTGTTTGATTTAACTGCCGCATTGCCGCATCAATAATTGGATAGCCAGTTTTGCCCCTGCACCAAGCTTGAAACAGCTTTTCATCGTTCTCCCAGGGAAAGTCTTTGAATGCTTTACGGTAGGGGCCATCTGCTAATTCAGGGAAGTTATACATCGCGTGTTGGTAAAATTCCCGCCACGCTATTTCCTGTTGCCAAGTGCGGATACTTGTGCAGGCTTCTTCGCTGCGGCAAGTGTCCATTACTATCTGGGTAGCTTGCCAAACAGTGCGGATGCCTATTGCACCAAATTTGAGGGCGGCGCTGAGTTCTGATGTACCCTTATTTGCGGGGAAATTGCGCTGTTCTTGATATTCGTAAATAGCGTTCTCGCAAAATTCTTCTAATTTTTTTTGCGCGGCACCTTCTCCGGGTTCTATTACTAATGGATTTTCCCAAATGAATCCCAAACTCAAGGCCGTTGGCAGTGTTTTCATGGCACCTGTTTGGTTGGCTATTTCTTGTTCTTCTGCGGTTAATCCCGTCATTAATTGCGGATAATTTATCGGCAGTGTCTCTACAGCTTGGGCTTTTGGTTGGCTGTTCCATTTTTTCCAAAATGGTGTATAAACTGTGTAGGGATTCCCTGTACCAGTCCGTATTTCGTCCGGGGCGTGCAGAACTTGATCCCAGAAATTTTTAACTTTTATTCCTGCTTGTTGGAGGGCGTTTGATACGGATATATCGCGCTCTTTTGCATAGGGTTCTACATCTCTGTTCCAAAATACTGCTTTAGCATTAAGTGCCGCGGCTAATTTCGGTATTCCCATACGCGGGTCATCTTGAATTATTAGTAATTGGCTGCCTGCTTCGCTGTAACGTGAGGAGAGTTTTTGCAAGCAGCCGATCATATAGGTGACTCTGGCTGGCGCTACGTCATCGCGATCGAGTATATTGCGATCGAGACAAAAAATCCCGACTACTTTCGGACTTTGCTGGCGTGCTGCTGCGAGTCCAATGTTGTCAGAAATACGCAAGTCGCGACGGTGCCAAAATAAAATTAAATCAGACATTCGATTTTAGATTTTAGATTTTAGATTTTAGATTTTAGATTGACTCCCACGGATCGAGCCGGGGATTGTTAGAATGCAGAGCTTTTCATAGTCTCTATCCCGCTCATTCCCCCGGTTCAAGATGCGAATCAATGAATCCGGGGGCTGGTTACCAGAAAGAATTGGTTGAAAGCCTCTCCCCGATCGGGATAAATTAAAATCAGACTATTTATTACTCCAATCCTCTTCCTTCCTCAACTGTCAACTGTCAACTGTCAACTGTCAACTGAACAACTTTGCTTTAAGTCAAAAAAGGACGCGCTAAGAAGAAGCTAGAAATAGATTTCGCATCAATTGGTTCCCCGGCTAAGATAGCTTTTTCTAATTCTTCTGGAGTGAATAAAACTGTCTCCATGTCTTCATCATCGTCTTGTTCTGGCGGCTGTTCTAGTTTGACCAAATCTTGTGCTAAAAAAGCATAAATGATTTCGTCAGAATAACCGGGTGCTAGCATAAATTTGCCTAATTCCCGCCATTTTCCGGCGCGATATCCGGTTTCTTCTTCGATTTCCCGTTTGATAGTTTCGGCGGGGTTTTCATTGATTTCGACTGTACCTGCGGGAAATTCTAAAATCCGCCCTTTGGCGGCGAAGCGGTATTGTCGCACCAAGACGAGTTTACCTTCGGGGGTAACGGGAACTGCTAGTGCTCCGCCTGGGTGGCGAATACATTCCCAATCGCCTTCGGAACCGTTGGGAAGGCGGAGGCTGGCTACATCAAAGTTGAATTTGCGCCCTTGGTAAAATAGGCGCTGTTTGAGGAGTTGGGGTAGTTCTTGACCGATCGACATAAGTGAGAAGCGAATAATGTTTGATTGCACCGATTTAAGACATGATATCGTTTCCGGTGGCATCGGAATAATAATTTGGATGCTGTCAGTGCGAGCGTCCCGCTCGCTACCCAAATCGCGAGCGGGACGCTCGCACTACATAATTCCGATGCCAACGGATTTGACATCATAGGCGATCGCCGCCCTGAATTTTGCTCATTTTCTACACTTTCATTTTTTGCACTCCGGAACAGTCTGCGGTTTTCAGGATTTGGCCGATCGCACTTTTCGTCACAGGATGCGCCCAATCCGGCGCAATTTCTACCAAAGGTACTAATACAAAAGCTCTTTGGGTCATCCGGGGATGAGGTAAAGTCAGTGTCGGAGTTTCTAGGATTAAATCATCGTACAGCAGCAAATCCAGGTCGAGGGTTCTCGGCCCCCATTTTTCGCGGCGAATCCGATTAAATTTTATTTCAACTTCTAATAAAGTTGCTAGCAATTGTTGTGGTTGTAGCGTAACTTCTAGGATGGCACAGGCGTTAATGTAATCGGGTTGCGGCGGCCCTACGGGGGCGGTTTGATACCAGCTAGAATGGGATTTTACGGCGATTCCGGGGGTGTTGTTGAGAGTTGCGATCGCGCTTTTGAGCGTGGCGAGGGAGTCGCCTAAATTGCTGCCAAGGGCGATCGCACATTTTGTTGATTTCATTGGGAATTGGGAATTGGGAATTGGGCAAACAGGTCATTGGTCATTGGTCATTGGGAATTTAATCAAAGCTTAATAGACTTTTAATTGTTGTTGATTATAATTGATAAATCTTTCAGTATTTAATTTAAAAATTAATGAGTTTACACCGTCGGCTTTTCTCTGCCATTATGCTAGTAACTATCAATTTAACAACAAGTGTATCGATCGGTTTAGCAGAAGCTAAGGAAACGTACCTTACCTTAAATTCGGACGATAGTCAATCTTTCGCGGGTTTAGTTCAGCAGGCGGAAGATTTAGCCGCATTGTCGATCGCCCGCGAGTTTCAAGAAAATCCGGCGTTAACAGAAGTTACCATCATCATTACAGCCGATCGCAGCCGACAAAGAGTTCCGGTTTTGCGATCGAGAGTATCCCGCAGCCAGTGGCAGAAAGATTCGAGAATCGAACAGTGGACTAGATATTTTGCTGATTCTCAATACCTGCTGGGATTCAGAGATAGCTATATTTCGTCGGGAAATTCAGGGCGATCGCAAACTATTAACGTGCCCGCCCCCAGCCGGCCTGCATCCCGACAAAACGATCCGGCTTTTCGAGATGATTGAAGAATTTGGGCATGGGGCATGGGGCATGGGGCATGGGGCATGGGGCATTGGTTATTGGTTATTGGTTATTGGTTATTGGTTATTGGTTACTGGTTATTGGTTACTACTGACAACAGTTAACAGACAACAGTTAACCTTTTGTTAACCTAAATATCTCCCAATTTTAATTAACCTTAAGGTTAACTTCCCTTAATTTAACAGTGATAAATTTCTAGGTAAATCATGATTAGGGATGTTGGGTTGAATAGGAATTTATGTCTAAAATAACTCGCCGACAACTGTTAATTTTCTTCGGTAGCAGTGCAGCTACGACTGTGCTTGCGCCTCAACTCACTGAAAAACTATTCGGCATCAATTCCACCTCGGCCGAAGCTGCCTTAAGTCCTCTATCTTTCACTCCGTTAAGACTACCTCATCCACTGCCAGTTTATAAAGAATTGTCGAGCTTTATGCCTACTGCATTGAACGGACAGGGTACGGTAATGGCGGCCTCGCAAAATACTAGATTAACCAGCTACAACGTAGTTGACGATGTGGTTGTCCCGCCGGAATACGAACGGTACGTGATTCTTCGCTGGGGCGATCGAGTTTTCCCCGATTCGGCAGACTATTTTGGCTACAACAACGACTACACCGGCTTCGTAGAGATTCGCGGCAGCAATGACGATGGCTATCTCTGGGTTAACCACGAATACATATCCTTCCCGATGTCGAAAGTGGCACCGGAAGCGCCGGCAGATGTGGCATCTTTCCCCGCAACCGATCGCGCTGTCCTCGGTTTAGACTTATCCGTAAAAAATCGCGCTACCCTCGGCGAATTTCTATACAATCTCGGTGGATCGATCGTCCGCATCACCAAACAAGCTGATGGACGCTTTAGGGCGATCGCCCGCGATTCCCTCAACCGACGCATTCACGGACTTTCCGGCCTCGGAATCAACAGCCAGCGTGCGGACAAATACAAAGATGTCACCTCCTGGGGAACCAGACGAGGCGACGACAAATATCTCACAGGTACGGGCCCCGCAGCCACCCAAGTCTTCGCCCAAGTCAACAGCGACGGGCTCGGAAACCGGATCGTCGGTACAGCCTACAACTGTTCCGGCGGCACAACCCCGTGGGGAACAATCCTCTCCGCCGAAGAAAACTTCCAAGGTAGCGAACTATTCTTCGTCGGAGTTCAGGAAAACGTCAAACCCAACGGCGGCCAAACGGGCTACGCCAAGGGCACGACGGGCGAAGAATTCGGCTTAGTCGGCGAAAAATACGGCTGGATGGTAGAAGTCGATCTCCAAGATCCGAATTTCCGCCCCCGCAAACACACCGCTTTAGGCCGTTTCCGCCACGAAAACGTCGCGATTCGCGCCGAAGCAGGCCGCAAGTTAGTAGTGTACATGGGAGACGATCGGCGCGGCGGACACACCTGGAAATTTGTTAGCAACGGTACTGTCACCAATCCCGCAGATAAAAGCAACAGCCGCTTGTTTGAAGATGGCACTTTATACGTCGCCCAATACAACCGTAACGGTGCTGGAAGATGGTTGCCACTAGCATTAAATAGCCCGACGAATCCGATACGTCCTAGTAAACTTGGCGAAGCGGAATTAGCAAGTTTTGGCAAAGCTCAAAGAGATGCTAATACTCGCTTACCCAAACGCGCCGGAATTGCAGGTCAAACTGAAGATGGTGGTTCATTTGTAGCGGATATAACTAATGAAGCAACAACACTTGCTGGCTACAGAAATAAAAGTCTGGCTAATTTCTATACCAGCCAAGGTGCAGTTTTAGTTGATGCCTTTTTAGCTGCTAATTTAATTGGTGGCACTCCGACGGCGCGACCGGAAGATTTGGAAATTAATCCTACTACCAAGGAAGTTTTCATTGCTTATACTGACGCCGCACCGGGTAGCGACGGTTATCCAGATTCTCGCATTTTTACTGTTGCTAAATACACTGCCGCGCTCAATAGCACCCAGCAGTCTGGAGGAATTTACAAAATTATTGAAGATAGTTCCGACGGTGCGGGTTTGACTTTCCGCTGGCAGCGTTTTGCTCAAGGTGGAGAGGCCGGTGCAGTAGCTGGGGCGGGATTTGCTAGTGTAGACAATTTGGCTTTTGACACTCAAGGTAATATTTGGGGTGTCACCGATATGTCTACTAGCACGCACAATGGTTTTGATGTCGGTGCTGCGGCAAAACAAGCGACGATCGACCACAAAAAGACGGGTAATGTGTCGGAGTTTACTGGTGTTTTTGGCAACAATTGGCTGTTTTACATTCCAACGAACGGCCCGAATGCAGGAACTGTAATTCCTTTTGCTCAAGGCCCGAACCGATGCGAAATCACTGGGCCGACTTTTATCGGAGATACCCTAGTAGTTGCGGTGCAGCATCCGGGGGAAGATTGCCCGATCGATGATGGTACTGTACTCAGCCGCCAAATTGAAATGTTGGATTTGAGTGGTGCTGTTTTCAATCAAACTCGGACTGTTGCTCGCGGCAGTTTGTGGCCGAGTAATATTGAGAATGACAGGCGCCGATCGCCGATGCCTTCGGTGATTGGGATTCGCCGCGTGCGATCGACGACAAGCGGTCAATTTGTTTAAATAGGACTTGCGCGTGAAGCCCTAGAAACCGGGTTTTTGCCCAGATATGTCGTCGCAGCCGACAGATTCGATAAAAACCCGGTTTCTTTTCTCAGCGACGCACCCTACAAATTAGTAACTACCGTCACACAGCAGGACGAACAACACGAATCAGTTTACCTTCCAAAGATTCTGCTGCTGTAATAGCCGCATTGATTCGGTTAGCCAGCGCTTCCCAATTGCGATCGTTCGTACAGGCGATAATGCCAGCATGAAGGGGCTGTATGCGATGCAACCGAAAGAAATCTTTACGGTTTTCAGTAATCACGGCACGTTTTTCGCTACTGGCAAAAGCTAAAACATCCGAGTCAGGAATTCCTTGATTAGCTCTGCCTGCTTCTTGGACAGTCAAAATATCGTGACCTAAAGCTCGCAGTAATTCTACAACAGGATAGGGGTATTGCTCATCGGCATAGAGACGTGCCATCTGCTACAAATCCTCGTACATGACTTCATCGTTTTCCCGAATTTCGGTTTCGATTTCATCGGGAAAGGCTTCAGCATAAGCCCAAGCGTTGGCAATATCAGTAGCAGATAGCGATAAATAGCTTGTGAGTAAATCGGCTTCGCTATAGCCAATCCGACGAGCTTCTACAAGCCCCCAAACGGTGATGCGAGTTCCAGCAATGCAGGCACTGCCACCACAAACACCAGGCGTTTTTTCAATACCGCGCCAAGGACTAATTTTCCCTTGGGATAGCAGTTGAACCACTTGAGCTTTTTCGTCGTCAGAGAGTGCCAGCAATTGAGGCTCTAATTCTTTCAGCGTCATGGCAAACAATAGAATTGCGGTTACTTTCTATCTTATCAAACAACTTTTAAGAAAGTCATCTTAAAAAAGAGCGATCGCCCGAGAGTCAAGCGATCGGCTGGTATTATCAAACAGTCTGTATTGACTGGAAAACCTGTTTTCGCACAAAAATAACCGCAGAATTTCAATAAGTTTTATGTACCCACTTTGGAATCAAGGCTAAGCTGGATGTAATAAGACTCTACAGCTTGTATGAAAAAAATGCTTTATTCACTTTTGCCTAAATCTCAACTCAACATTCGGGTTTTAAAACATTTAGCAGCCGCTGTTTCTGCATCTTTAGCTCTCAGTGCAATTACCACTTTGAAACCCTCGCCAGTAACGGCTGCTGGCGATATCCCCCTAACACAAACCTCGACTCAGCTAGCAGCAAAACCTGATTCTAGGTTGCAGCTAGGGCAGTTGCGTACCACTGTTCCCGTGCAGAGAATGCAGCTCGATGGGGGTGGATTTATCCCGATCGCGATCGGCGGTATGATAGTTATTCTAGTGCTACCGCTATTTTTTGGCGGATTAGTCGTAATTGGCGATCGCGAAGTCGGAATTGTCAGTAAAAAGTTTAGCTTTGGCGGCAAGTCTTTACCCCCAGGCGATTTAATTGCCTTAAACGGAGAAGCTGGATATCAAGCTGATACTTTACCCCCCGGTTGGCATTGGGGTTATTGGCCTTTGCAGTACAACGTTCGCAAAGAATCTCTGACGATAGTTCCCCAAGGCGAAATTGGTCTGGTGATCGCAGCAGGCGGCGAGTCAAATCCACCGCAGCGCATTCTCGGCAAAATCACAGAATGCGACAATTTTCAAGATGCTCGCAAATTCCTCAAAGGCGGCGGCGAAAAAGGGAGACAACTCGGAATTTTGACTGGTGGCAGCTATCGAATTAACACGGCATTATTTACCGTAATTACAGCAGCAAATTCTCCCAAACACGGGATGACAGCCGAACAGTTAAAACTGTACACGATTGCCCCGGATAAAGTAGGAATTGTCACCACTTATGACGGCGTTCCGATTCAAGATGGCGAAATTGCCGGCCCGATCGTTCCGAATCATGACAACTTCCAAAACTCGCAAAAATTTATCACTGCTGGCGGGCGGCGCGGTTTGCAGGAACAGGTTTTGCTTTCCGGTTCGTGGAACTTAAATCCTTGGTTTGTCGGGGTTGACCAAGTGCCGATGACCGAAATCCCGATCGGCTATGTCGGCGCCGTGATTTCCTATGTGGGTCAAACCTCGGAAGATGTCAGCGGCGCTGCTTTCACTCACGGCAACTTAGTAAATGTCGGGAATAAAGGGGTGTGGGTAACTCCGCTTTATCCGGGCAAACATCCGCTGAACACTCGCATTTTGAAAGTAGAATTAGTACCAACTACCAATATTGTTTTGAATTGGTCGAGCAAAATAGAAAGACACAGTTACGATTCTCAACTTTCATCTTTAACAGTACGTTCTAGAGATGGTTTTGCCTTCGATTTAGAAGTAGCTCAAATCATTCACGTCGGCGCTTTAGATGCTCCGAAAGTCATCTCTCGCGTCGGTTCGATGCAGAACTTAGTTGACCACGTTTTGCAGCCGACAATCGGCAATTATTTCCGCAATTCGGCTCAATCTTATTCTGTGTTAGATTTTCTCTCCGCCCGGAGCGATCGGCAAGCGGAAGCAGCCGAGTATATCAAAGCAGCTTTGCGTACCTACGACGTGCAAGCAATTGATACTTTGATCGGGGATATTTTGCCACCCGCAGAGTTGATGCAAACTCAAACCGATCGCAAAATTGCAGAGGAACAATGCAAGACTTATGAAGTGCAGCAAATAGCACAAACTCAGCGACAACAATTGGTGCGGGAAACTGCTTTAGCTGAGATCCAGCAAGAGATGGTGAAATCGGAACAAGGTGTGATGATTTCTGAGTTAAAAGCGAATTCTCAGGTGAAACAAGCTCAAGGCGAAGCTGAATCTATTCGAGTGAAAGGAAATGCTCAAGCTGAAGCTTATCGCGCGGGTGTTGTGGCTTTGGGCGGTTCCGGTTATACGGCTTTGCAGTTAATGCAAATTATCGGTGACAGTCATGTGCGAGTTGTACCGGATGTTGCGGTTAGCGGCAACGGTAGCGGCGGCGGTTTGGTTGACGGTTTACTGGGAATGATGATGTGGAATCAAACGGGGAAAAATGGCGAAAATGGCGGGGAGTTACCTGTAGTTAAGTTACAAAAATCTGAATCTGTGGCCAAGTTACCTGTAGCAAAGGTGAATTCTGTTAAGTCCCCGGAATCTCGCCCTAATTCGCCCCCTGTTGCGAATTCGGATAGTGATATTGATTCGCTGTTTGATGAATTGCCATTTGACAATTCATAAAGGTATGTAGGGCTTGCTGAAAAAGTCAGAAAACAGCATTTAGAAAGATAAGTCAATTCGAGATCGCCTCGGCAATATAAGTTTTGTCAATTTTATGATGACGAAACATAGCTTTTACCAATGATTGGAACCCAAAAATATCCAAAAAGGTTTTTGTTATGAAATAGACAGAAAAAAAGCCAAAAAGCCTGCCTTCTTCTGGGCAGAAAGATTCATCACCAGAAAAGTTATAGCGATACTTGTTTCAGAAGTATTATTAAGTTTAGCCATCACTCTACCGAGGCTAAATCTTCTTTTAGCTTCTCCAAATTTTCCCTCAATTAAGTTACGAATTCTCTCGTCTGATTGAGCTTGTTTTTTTATTGATTTGCTCAGATATTTGGGAGGTCTTCCTAGACGGACACCGCTCATTCTGATGCCGAGTTATTTGCACCAAATTCTATTTTCTTCCGTTCGATATATCCGATCTACATGAATTGATTCAGGGTAAAATCCGGTGAATCGTTTAAATGCTTCTACTTGTGTCTTTAAGTCTCCTGATTCGTTGAAATTATCCCAACTAAGGAATGAAAATTTAATAACATCAGCGATGTATAATAAATAAATGAGTGAATATGAATAGGTTCATGTTTCGGTATGGATGTCAAATAGTATACCTACTTGGTTATTCTTATGTCGCCCATGATTTGTTGATTTGAATCATTTATCCTAACATAATTTATGTATTACTCAGACGAAATTACTGCTTTA
>NZ_JAEQCE010000136.1:0-10445 GCF_020738665.1 Microcoleus sp. PH2017_08_TRC_O_A | reverse complement strand
TCTCAAAAAGGTGAGGTATGACTGACAGGTTATATAACCACTGAAACCAAGAGGGCCCAAGCCCAACAACGTCCGCGAATCTTTCTGAGAACCGCTATATCAATTGACTTTTGATATATTGAAACTCCCGAATCTGAGCTTTTTTAAGGCAATTGATAACTGCTCGATCGCACAATCAATTCACCTTGACTGGGGTTGCGGCTGAAGATAAAAGCTCCTTCTTTAGTTTCACCGCTTGACAAAAAATCAATTTGCTGATCTCCAGATTCCAAGACTTCGCCCTTGACGCGCAGTTCCGCTACAACTTGCACTGATTCTGCCGTTTCGCCGCCCGTGTTAGTAACTTTAAACGGTACGTAAAATTGCCCTTTGGTGGCGCGAATTGGCTCGTTGCGAGTCACAGAAATCACAGGAGGTTCCTGTTTTTTAGTCACCCAGTTGTAAAGTACGAGTCCGGTGATGGTAGACAGGATCGAACAGGCGATCGCAAATGTTACCCATTCAGCAAAAGTTCTTTTTTCCGGTTGTTCCATTTTACTTTCGGCATTACTGTCACTCATACCGCCAACCTCCCCGCCGCGCCGCCAACAGTCGCCGGCAATCCCAATACTAACGTATAGCCCAACCAAACAGACCAAGGGTCGTCAAAGCTGAGTTTGTGGAAGAAAAACAACATAAATGCAGAAGCCACCAGCGATACTAAATACGCCATCACAGTTTCGCTGAGGGGACGCTGAAAAATTCCTCGCTGCTGCTGGCGTTTTGCTTGAGAAGTAAAGTCGGCTGCGAATACAATACCGTAGGAAATTAGCAGCGAAGCGGCGATAATTGCTAATTGCCAAGGTGGCGAAATAGCTGCCGCTAGCATGGGAATTTCGTCAGTTGGGGCGATGTTGAAAGCAATTATCATCGCGCCAATTAAAGTAGCACCGATATCTGCTAAAGTGGGATTAATCATCGGTTCGCTGTCGCTGTCTGAGCTTTGATAGCGATCGCCACTCAAGAAACCGCTTGCTAGGGCCACTCCCAAAGCAAAGGGCAAGCCTTCAAAGATGATTTTCCCCAAAGCTTGTTGCAGCGGAGTATCCGGCGTAATTTCCCGGAGCAAAAACAGGATAACAGCGGCGCAGACAATGCCAATCGCGATCGCTTCTACGGTATCGATTGCAGCATCCCGCCACCGGATGTCCTTAGTTTTGCGAAAGCCTTCAGTGCGAGTCAGCAAGAAAACGACGATAAAAGTAGTTATAATGGCGATCGACATTTGCGCTGGTTTAGTAGAGGAACCGATCCACCAAACCTCCATCGTATACAGCAGCGGAATCCCGAACAAAAATCCGCCAGATGCACCTCGAATGATATCGTTTAGTTCATTTGACCACTGATTTTTACGTCTTTTTGACTTGTTCATATTTGAGTGAAAACGCGCCTCTAAAAATTGGGAAATTAACTATTTTTTAAACATTCTCTATAATACAATATTTATGGTATTCTTTCTCTAACCCGGGACAGAGATTTTATATTATGTCATGTCCGATTACGCGCAATAAAAAAGGTTTGTAGTGAGGACTTTAGTCCTCGGAATGGATGCGGACTAAAGTCCTCACTACAAACCAATATAGCAGAATTTTCCTCTTCTGTATCAGTTGTTTCTTTCACCAGAACAATAACTCTGACTTCTTGGTTAGCTGCTAAGTATTTTAAGATGGTATCGGGAAATTCTATTTTCCCGCCCTCTGTGACTTTTGCTGGAAACTCGTAGGCTTTCGTGATTGTTATATCTGGTTTTTTACAACATTATGCAGTTTGTGATTTAGTTTCTATTTGCTTAACTTGATTCTGCAACCTTTCAACTTCATCAATTAACTGCAACACTGTAATTGCAATATCAGGTCTAACTTCAGGTTGGGCAGTATTGTCAATCTGTGACTGTGCCCACTTTTGCAGTTGCTTTAACTTTGTTAGTTTGCTAAAGACAGGATTTCCATCATGTTCAGCAATACTAGCAACTTCCTGACTAAATGCAACTAACCTAGCAAATAGTTCATCCTTCCACGAACCTGCAAAAATGCGCTGATTCACTGTATAATGTACCTGGTTAGGATCAGTGAATGTCACTTGAGGATTAGCTAAAAACTTATTATCTAAACCTTGTGATGAATCAAATGTTTCGCAAACACTATTTAATATTTGTGTGAATTGTTCCTGTTCTTCAACTGTCAGCAGACGCTCAAACAACACAGTATGAGTATGTGCAGTAATGCCATTATCTGTAGTTGTACGATTTGTAGAACGAATTTTTAAATCGTTCATGGTGTAATTGTTTTTCATTTATCCTGCTTCCTGGCAAGGTTGAAAGTCAGCTTTTTCATTTAAAAAATCAAAGGCATTAATTGAAAACCATATTTGCTGTGCGGAGAACATCACATTGGCAATTGGCTCAATTCTAGCTTCTCCTCTATCCAGCAGATAGTTTAATTCTACCACAGGCAAAGACATTTCAATAACTGTGCAGCCTAAATCGTCTAAACCTGGTGATAGGGCAGCAAAGAACCAGGCTACTTCTGGATCTAACGCAGCGTACCAACCTTGACCTAATTGTACAGGCTGAGTTTGCAAAACTAGCAAGCGATCGCCATTTAACCCGTTATTCAAAATATCCAATGCACTCTCAATATCTGTACCGTGATAGAGTGTTACGATTGCCATAACTATGACTTGAATAAGTGTGGTTATTCGCAATCGTCTCATAATGTTTGTTGCTAAACAACGATATTTTTTTTCTTTTGATCGTGTTTAGGCATGAGTGTTGAACAACAGCCTCATGATCTGTACTCCTTAAATTCTTCTAGAGGTTCGTCAAAATCATCGGACATCCACACCATTCCTTTAGCACTCCCTGCTTGCCGATTCGGTTTAGCTTGTTTGGGAATTCCTACCAATTTTACAACAGGCTGATTATCTTTACTAATGGCAACTTCTTCACCTCTCATCGCCGCTTCGATTAATTCCAGAAGTTTTTCTTTAGCCTCAACAATGTCTACTTGATACATAACTTGTGCCTCCTTAATATCAATTTACAACATCACCATTCTAACTCAATTCGATAAATCCTCTTCCTCCAAATCAACAGATTGTACTTCCATATCATCCGACTGCAACTGAGCAGGAGTAGCCGGAATCGCTGCAATAATTGCATCTATCACTCTAGCCACCGGAATAATTTCCATCCCCAAATCTGGCACGGATTGATTCTTAGGAATAATCGCCCTTTTGAAACCCAATTTCGCCGCTTCCCTTAGCCGTAACTCTAATTGCGACACCGGCCGCACTTGTCCGCCCAAACCGACTTCTCCGAGCAAAACTGTGCGCGCATCAATTACCCGATCGCGAAAACTGGCCACAACTGCGATCGCCACCCCCAAATCCGCCGCCGGTTCCTCCACCTTCAACCCGCCTACCGACGCCACAATCACATCCAATTTAGACAAAGGAATCCCCACCCTTTTCTCCAAAACAGCCAAAATTTGCTGCAATCTACTACTATCCACACCAGTAGTAGAACGGCGTGGCGCACCAAAACTTGCAGGGCTGACTAACGCCTGAATCTCCACTAAAATCGGTCGAGTTCCCTCGCAAGCAACAGTCGTCGAAGTACCCGGAGAAAATTCATCTTTATTGCCTAAAAACAACTCCGACGGATTATCTACTTCTCGCAAACCATTGGCTACCATTTCAAAAACACCGATTTCGTGAGTCGCGCCAAAACGGTTTTTCATCGATCGCAAAAGGCGATGAGAAGCAAAGCGATCGCCCTCAAAATACAGTACAGTATCTACCAAATGCTCCAAAACCCTCGGCCCCGCCAAAGATCCATCCTTAGTAACGTGACCAACCAAGAATAAAGTAATATTTTCCCTTTTTGCAACCTGCATCAAAGCAGACGTACATTCCCGTACCTGAGCCACCGAACCCGGAGCCGATGTTAAATTAGCAAAATAAATAGTTTGGATGCTATCAATCACCGCCACATTCGGTTTCAGCGCTTCCAACTCCCGCAAAACAACTTCTAAATCCGTCTCTGGAAGCAAGTAGAAATTCTCCGCTGAATTGTCCTGGGAATCCGTTTTAGCCTCCCCATTGCTATCAGATATATTTCCGCCATTGCTTGACAAATTAACCGGATTAGCCACGCCCAAACGCTGCGATCGCAATTTTACTTGCTGACCAGACTCCTCCGCACTAACATAGAGTATTCTATCCTTGCGCGCCAACATATTCGCCATCTGTAATAGCAGCGTCGATTTCCCGATTCCCGGTTCCCCGCCAATCAACACCAGCGAACCCGGAACAATCCCACCTCCCAAAACTCGATCGAGTTCCCCATAGCCAGAAGGCCAGCGAGACTGAGTTTGGTCGGAAATCTGCGATAATCTAAAAGATACCTTTGGTTGACCCTTCGACTTATCAGGAGGCGAACCGCCCACTGACTTAGTTGTCACCCCAGTCAAACCAGCCCGTGGCCCACCAGCAGTATGTGGTTCTAACTGCTCGTCAAAAGAATCCCACTTGTGACAGCTAGGACACCTGCCAAAATATTGTGGTGAATCATACCCACATTCCCGACAAATATATTGTATTCGAGGCTTAGGCATTGTTTACTATGATAAATAGTCACCCTAACATTTAGAAAAGTCTGAGTTAAAGCAATTATCAAGCTTTCAGACCGATCGCCATACACGATTCAATCTGTATATTCTATGATAGGGTACAAAAAATTAAGATTATCTGAAATGTAACTTAAGGAGTGCTCGGTAACTTGGAAAATCATAAAGAAAAAATTCTGGTAGTCGATGACGAAGCCAGTATCCGGCGCATTCTGGAGACTCGCCTTTCCATGATTGGCTACGATGTCGTCACCGCTGCTGACGGTGAAGAAGCTCTCGAAACATTTCGCAACACCGAACCCGACTTAGTAGTTTTGGACGTGATGATGCCGAAGCTCGACGGTTACGGCGTGTGTCAGGAGTTACGCAAAGAATCAGACGTACCCATTATCATGCTAACCGCTTTGGGAGACGTAGCCGATCGCATCACCGGTTTAGAATTGGGCGCCGACGATTACGTCGTCAAACCTTTCTCTCCCAAAGAGCTCGAAGCCCGCATCCGTTCGGTACTGCGCCGGGTTGACAAAAACGGCGCTTCAGGCATTCCCAGTTCTGGAGTCATCCACGTAACTAATATTAGGATTGACACCAACAAGCGCCAAGTTTATAAAGGCGACGAACGAATTCGGCTCACAGGCATGGAATTCAGCTTGTTAGAACTGCTTGTCAGCCGTTCTGGAGAGCCTTTTTCGCGATCGGAAATTTTGCAAGAAGTTTGGGGATACACGCCAGAACGCCACGTAGACACCCGCGTTGTGGACGTTCACATCTCCCGGCTGAGGGCAAAGTTGGAAGACGACCCCAGCAATCCTGAATTAATTCTCACCGCCCGCGGCACCGGCTATCTATTCCAGCGCATTGTCGAAATTGGCGAAGTCGGTTGACAGTTGACAGTTGGCAGTTGGCAGTTGACAGTTGGCAGTTGGCAGTTGGCAGTTGGCAATTGGCAGTTGGCAATTGGCAGTTGTTAAATTATCAACTACTCCTTATAAAACTTAAGCATAGGTATCCAGAAACCGGGTTTTTCAACCAAAATACTGGTTAAAACCCTCAATCTCGGTTAAAAACCCGGTTTCTTGGTGAGCGAGTGCATCAAAGCCTAAATGACAACTATCAACCATCAACTGTCAACTATCAACTGTCAACTGTCAACTATCAACTGACCAATGACAAAATCTGATCCAAATAAAGTATTGCGGCAATTACCCTTAGTTGCGGGAGGGTTAGCAGGTACGCTGCTGGTGGTCAACCGCTTACTGACAGAGCAAATTACAGACTCTCAAACTCGATCGGACGTTTTGGGAGTAATTATCAGCGCCCTGCTGATTTTAACAGGTTTGCTGTGGCAACAGGTGCAAGCGCGATCGCCCGATTCGGTACAGCTTACCGGCTCTGAAGGCTTCGAGCTGGCGCCGGATTTGCCCGATGCCGTCAAGCTAGAATTAGCCTGGGCGTCGCGTTTGCTGTTGACAAATACGGCCACAAGGGCGATCGTCATTGTATATCAAGGAAAAGTCTTATTGAGGCGCGGCATCTTAGGCATCAATCCCGAAGTCAAGCCAGGGCCAATATTGCAGCGAGTGCTCGACAAAAACAAACCAGTTTATTTAGTAAAGCTCGATATTTATCCCGGCAAAATCGAATTCGACTATTTGCCAGAAAATACCCAAGGAGTGATCTGTCAGCCGATCGGCACTCAAGGCGTATTAATATTAGGTGCTAACGCGCCGCGCAGCTATACCAAGCAAGATGAAAATTGGGTTGAAGGCATTGCCGAAAAACTAGAAAATACCCTCAACCAATTTTAGATTTTAGATTTTAGATTTTAGTTGGTAGGGTTTTGGTGCCCGCAGCTTCGGCTAGAGACAGTCGTAGGGTGCGTCAGAATACGTTATTGTCTCAATCATGGAAAAGCTATTTTCTGACGCACATTCTATCACGAGATGGCGATGGGTGGAGTTGCAGGGGTAGGTCAAATTCAGTTGTTGCAACCATTTTTGACGCTGCTGGCTTCGGCTATTTTGCTTGGTGAGACTCTGGAGCAGATCGCCCTAATCACCGCTTGTTTAGTCGTAGCGAGCGTAGCTGTGGGTAAAAAAACAGCAATTAAGTAATGAGAATTAAATAACTTACAATTTAATGATTCTTGTGGGATGGGCAGGAGAACCCGTACAGAAAGGACGGGTTCTTCTGGCCTATCCCACTTTCAAGAGTGTAAATTATTTAATTTGCGTTCCTAAGCGGGCAGAAGATTTGTGAGGATCTCGACTATATCTAATGACAGATGTAAACCGTGGACTATTTCTATTGAATACTACTAATTAACTAAAACTTTAGGAAAATAGTAATGTTAGATATTGATGAAATGAGTTCAAAAGAAATACACGAACTCCTACACACAGTAGGATACGGTCATCTGGGCTGCATCCACGAAGGCAAGCCCTACGTGATACCCATGAATTATTATCTCGAAGCAGATGACATTTACCTGTTTACCACGATCGGCATGAAGACTCACGATCTTGATGCGAATCCCGAAATTTGTTTGCAGGTTGAAGAAATACGCGAGCCTCTTCATTGGCGCAGTGTTATTGTCAATGGTCGAGCTTTGCGCGTGACTGAGCAAGCAGATCTCGATCGAGTAATGCACCTCGTCAAAGAGCGCAATCCCATGCTATCACCTGCGATCAATCGCACTTGGATTGATAGTCAGGGACGTTCCGAGGCGATCGCAATTTACCGCGTCCACGAAACTGAAATCAGCGGGCGCACCACTGATGGAGTCAGCAGTAAGAAGCCATAGGAGCACTCTTGTCAACCGTGCAGCAAACTTATGAGGCAACTTGTTGACTTTTTATGGCATCTCATTCGCCTATTTGGACACTATCAACTCAGCAAGTCTACGAAACTCTTTCAACTTCCCAAAAGGGACTTTCAGAAGCAGAAACAGCAATCAGAATTAAGCATTACGGGTTTAATGAACTGCCCGAACCAGCGAAGCGATCGCTATTACTCCGCTTCACCGATCAGTTGACTCATTTCATGGCTCTCTTGCTCTGGGTTGCAGGTGGACTGGCTTTTGTCTCGGGTACACCAGAACTCGGCTGGGCAGTCTGGGCTGTGATCTGGATTAATGCCGGTTTCAGTTTTTGGCAAGAATTCCAGGCAGAACAAGCGTTAACAGCACTCAATAAAATGTTGCCCGCGCGAGCCAAAGTCTATCGAGATGGGACGCTAGGTGAGATTCCCGTCAGGGAGATGGTTCCGGGAGATGTCTTGCAATTGGAAGAGGGCGATCGCATCTCTGCTGATGCCAGACTGGTTTCGGCTCAGTCTTGTTATGTCGATGTCTCGGTGCTGACTGGAGAATCGCTGCCGGTTGCCCGATCGGCGGAACCTGTAGCCACTGAAAAGATGCGTGCCTCCGAATCAAGCAATCTGGTTTTTGCGGGTTCTACCGTTGCGGCAGGGCGTGGATTAGCGGTCGTGTACGCTACAGGAACTCAGACCGAGTTTGGTCAGGTTGCCCATCTCACTACAACGGTGAAACGAGAACCCAGCACCCTGGAAGTTCAAATCAACAGCGTGGTGCACGTCATCACGGCGATCGCCCTGGGCATGGGTGTTTTGGTGTTTCTGCTGACTAACCTGTTGGTGGGTATGGAACTCAAGGAAAGCTTCATTTTTGCGATCGGGATTATTGTGGCATTTATAAAAAAACATTCGGCAAGCGGAAAACTCAGAGGCTTCAGCCCGCTCGATGTAAGCGGCACGGGTGGTTTCAACCGCCGTGAATTTTTCTTAATTCTTAACACTTGAAAGCAGAGAAAGACGTTAAAATACAAACTAAGGAGGTGAACCAGATTGCTAACAAACTATGTTTATAAGTTGCGACCCAATCAAACACAATCATCAAAAATGTCGGATTGGATAGATATGCTGCGAAGCCAGTATAATTGGTGCTTGAATGACAGAATCTGTCAGTACAATCAGCAGTTTATCCAGGGTAACTACTGTGACATCAGAACAAAAAGCGAAGCTTCACCATTGACCTGCTTCGTAAGTAAAAGTGGCGCAACCGGAAATCCTTGGAAAGATTCTAAGTTTGACTTTGAAGGTAAGCGTCGAAATCCTCGTCGAAGTGCTGGTGACATTCAGATTACAGCATTACCTGAGTTAAAAATGGCTAGACCTTGGTATAGTAGAATAGACTCAACAGTTTTACAACAGAATGTTAAACGCTTAGACATTGCCTACAAAAACTTCTTTGAAGGTAGGGGTTTTCCTAAATTCAAGAACCGCAGTAATTTTACATCTTTTACTTATGCGATGGGGGTGAAAATTAAGGGCAATAAAATCTACTTACCTAAACTGGGATGGATGCGGTTTCACAACTCTCGCTCAATCCCAAGTGGTTTTACCATCAAGGCTTGCACAGTTAGGAAACGACAGAATGATTGGTATGTTTCCGTGAGAATAGAAGATAAGTCTGTACCTGAATACAGCCCCAAAGCTCTCGGTAACAATCCCAAAGTAATCGGTTGCGACTTAGGACTCACTAAACTGGTTCATCTTTCTGATGGCTACCAAATTGAGAACCCTAGATTTTCAACCAACAAAAAAGCTAAACGTACTCTGAAAATTAGACAGAGACGGGTTAGCCGCAAAACAAAAGGCAGTAAAAACCGCAAAAAAGCAGCTATCAAAGTTAGCAGATTTCATCAAAAAATTGGTGATAAACGCCAAGCGTATCAATGGAAAACTGCGAATAAGATTGTATCTAGAAGCATTGATGCAATCGCCTTAGAAGATTTGAATATCTCTGGGATGATGCGCCGATGCAAGGTAAAAAGTGATGAGAAAACTGGGAGGTTTCTGAAGAATGGGCAATCCAGGAAAAAGGGATTGAATCGTGCTATCTCCGATGCAGGCTGGGGCGATTTAGGATTAAAGATTGAGTATCTGGCTGCAAAGCAAGGAAAAATCGTAATTAAAGTTAATCCTAAGCACTCTAGCCAAGAATGCAGAAATTGCGGTCATATCGACCAGGAAAATAGAGATGAAGAAAAGTTTATCTGTGTGGAATGTGGATATCACGAACACGCCGATATTGGTGCTGCAAAAACTATCAGAGATCGAGCTTTGAGAATGGTACGTGGGCCAGGACGCGAAACCTGGTGTTGAACACCTAAACGCCCAAAAGATATCAGCACCCTCTATGAGCAAACGTGCTGAGTTTGGGAACCTGAGCAATCAGGATATTAAGACCGCAATGTCTTAAGAATCTCAGTCGCTTCAGCGCTGAGAGTGTCAACATCAAGCCACAACTATGACGCTGGCGGCGATCGTAGCCTGCCAAATTGGAAACGTTTTCGCCTGCCGCAGTGAGCGCACTTCAATTTTTCGCTTGGGCTTCTTTAGCAACCCTTTAATCTGGTTAGGAATTGCGGTTGAGTGCGTACTGATTCTATCTATTATCTATTTCCCACCTTTACAAAAAGTCTTTGCGACTGCACCGCTATCGACCTGGCAATGGTCGCTGCTAATCGTCTGCCCACCATTAATACTAATCGCTGATGAAATACGAAAGAAAATTGTTTACAGTTCAGCTAAAAAGATTGAGGTTCTTGTGAAGAAGCCAGTTTGAACTCACATTTTGCACCATTCTCAATTACTTGTTTAGGAACAGGCAAGATGCCTGTTTCACTAAAGAGTGAATTTCTTGTGGAACAGGCATCTTGCCTGTTGCTGACAATTAGGAACAGGCAAGATGCCTGT
>NZ_JAEQCE010000135.1:0-26451 GCF_020738665.1 Microcoleus sp. PH2017_08_TRC_O_A | reverse complement strand
TCGGATTCGACCTGTTCTGTCAGCCATGACGGAATTGCGATCGTTACATCTCCAGCATTGCACAGCTATGTAGAGAAATGTTCAGCGTAAAAGAATCAGCCGCAGTTTCAAGAACTGTCAACTGGAATTGGTGCAAGGCCCTCATGGAAAGAATATTAGTAGTTGACGACGAAGCAGACTGTCAAACAGTCTTGGCAATGTATCTCGAAAGCCAAGGATACCGGGTTGAATGCGCTAATTCAGGAGTTGAGGCGCTCTCAATTTTTGAAAATGCCCCCCCAGATTTGGTGATTTCAGATGTGATGATGCCGGAAATGGACGGGTTTGAGTTTTGCCGGCGCTTGCGTACTACACGTTTGGGACAGTTGGTGCCGTTTATATTTTTGTCTGGTCAAGGCGAAATTGAGGCAAAAGTTGAAGGTCATGCGATCGGCGCTGACGATTATCTGGTAAAACCTTTTCAGTCTGAAGAAATCTTGGCTAAGGTGAAAGCTCAGTTAGAGCGCTCCCACCGCATTCACGCCGAGATTGTCCGACTGCTGCAAACTTCTACCGCCCTGGCGGTGGAGCCCAAAGTTGTCGCAGTATTGCCACCACTAGCACCTTTGCCTCTAACACCAGCCGAGGAAAGAGTTTTTTGGGAGGTGATCCAGGGTTATACTAACAAACAAATTAGCGATCGACTGTTTATTAGCCCCCGCACCGTCCAAGCTCATTTAGGCAGCATATTCAGCAAACTACAGTTAGAAAATCGCGCCCAGCTTGTGAGATTTGCCCTAGAAAGGGGATACAAACCACCTCAAACTTAGCTCCGGTCTCAACTTACGGTGTACCAGCCCTTAATTACCCGCAATAAAAACGGTTTGTAGTGAGGACTTTAGTCCTCATAATCTGAGGACTAAAGTCCTCACTACAAACCCATCTGATTGTCGTCGTTCGAGAGAACCTGATATTATTCCAAATTCAAAACACAATAAGGAAAACTCGTCGTCACGCAAACCATCGGCCCCAAATTTGTACCCCGCAAATTTGCACGTTCCAAATCAGCCTGCCGCACGTCCCTCGCCGCATCGATATTTGTCCCGGTCAATTGAGCTCTAGGAAGCCTGGTATTTGACAGAATAGCATTCTGCAAATTAGTATCGCGCACGTCAGCAAAAGACAAATCAGCCCCGCTTAAATTAGCGCGATTCAAATTCACTCTAAACAGCAGCGAACGTCGCAAATCTGCATTCGACAAATTAGCTTGCAGCAAATAAGCTTCGCCCAAATTAGTATTAAAAAGCTTAGCACCGCGCAAATCAGCTCTCGTCAGATTTGCCCGCCCCAAAAAAGCATTAGACAAATCCGCATTTCGCAGATTAGCGCTGTCCAAGTCGGCACCATACATTTCAGCATTAACCAAGTTAGTATTTGCCAAATTAGCACCACTTAAATCTGCTTCTAGCAAATTAGCTTCGTAGAGATTAGCTCCGCTTAAATCAGATCCTCTTAAATTAGCTCTGTACAAACTCGCCTTAAACAAATCAGCATTTCTCAAATCGCAGCCCTCACACTCCTTAGTTTCTAGCAACTGTTGGACGTGATCGGGATTTTGAGCTTTCACGGGGGGTGCCAGCAAAAACGGCGCTAAAACTGCTACAGTTGCCGTTACACTTGCCAAGATTTTAAATTTCACAAACAAACCTCACTGCCACTTCAGATCGATCGTACTCGCAAACAGTAAAATTTCAACCCATTTCCCTCACTCTTTTCTCCCTCTCTGCGTTCTCTGCGCTCTCTGTGGTAAAAAGAATAGCATTCGCCGCAAGGCGGGCAACAAAGCCCGCCCCAGTCAACTTAATTAAGCCTCATCTAAAGCCGCAACACCAGGCAATTCCTTACCTTCTAGCAGTTCCAAACTAGCGCCGCCACCAGTAGAAATGTGGCTCATTTCTGGCCCCAGATTCAACTGTTCCACAGCCGCCACCGAGTCACCGCCACCGATAATCGTGGTAGTACCAGTCTTAGTAATTCCAGCCAAAGAATGAGCAATTCCTTCAGTTCCCGCAGCAAACTTTTCCATCTCAAACACGCCCATCGGCCCGTTCCAGATTACCGTTTTGCAATCAGCCAAAGCATCTTGGAAAGTTTTCACAGAATCCGGGCCGATGTCCAAACCCATCCAACCGTCGGGAATGCTCTCAACGGAGACAGTTTGAGTGTTGGCGTCAGCAGCAAACTTGTCAGCAACTACCACATCAGTAGGTAACAGGAAAGTAACTCCCCGTTCCTTTGCCTTCGCTTCCAAAGACTTAGCCAGTTCGAGCTTGTCATCTTCCACCAAAGACTTGCCAACGTTCAAACCGCGAGCTTTGTAGAACGTGAACACCATGCCGCCACCCAGCAGCAATTTGTCGCACTTTTCGAGCAGTTTTTCGATGACTCCAATCTTGCTGGAAACCTTAGAACCACCGATGATAGCAGCTAAGGGACGTTGCGGATTGTCGATCGCACTACCGAGATATTGCAACTCCTTCTCCATCAAAAACCCAGCCACCGAAGGACTCAGATACTTAGTCACACCCTCAGTCGAAGCGTGAGCCCGGTGAGCCGTACCAAAAGCATCATTGACATACAAATCAGCAACAGAAGCTAACTTCTTGGCAAATTCTGGGTCATTTGCTTCCTCTTCAGGGTAGAAGCGGACATTTTCCAGCAAAATCACATCGCCATCAGCCATCGCCGCCACAGTAGCAGCCACTTCATCACCAATACAGTCGTTAGTCTTTTTGACTTCCTTCCCCAACAATTCCGACAGCCGCTTAGCAACCGGAGTCAAGCGCAACTTCTCCGTCACACCCTTGGGACGCCCGAAGTGACTGCACAAAATGACCTTAGCGCCCTTCGACGCTAAATCCTGAATAGTCGGCAGAGCAGCCCGGATGCGAGTATCATCGGTGATATTGCCGTTGTCGAGCGGCACGTTAAAGTCCGCGCGCACCAATACCCGTTTGCCCGATAAGTCCGATGCCGATAAATTTGCTACAGTTTTTTTTGTCACAGGATTAACCTCCTAATATTTGTGTTTTTGTCTAATTCCGTTGAAATGGCGGCACTCGTCACTTGCACTTGGGGCCTCGGGCGCATTCAACCGCGCCCGTACAAAAAACGGAAGATGAAACAAACGGCACTGATTTGGCTCAACGTAAACATTTTATCGGAGTCCGTGTCCGGGAAATGCGAACTATGTTCAAGACTGTCTTATTTCCTGTAGATCAAAGCCGAGAAGCCCGCGAAGCGGCGGAAAAGGTTGTCAATATTGTGAAAACCTACGCTTCTCGTTTAGTTATTCTGTCGGTAGTCGAACCCCCAGCCGAGGAGGGTGAGGCACCGCGAGAGGTGATGAGTTCCCCCGAAGCAGTCGCCAAACTGCTGTCTGAAGCCCAGTCGATGTTTTCCCAGCAGGGAATTGAAGCTGAAATCATCGAACGAGAAGGCAAACCTGCTTTCACGATTTGTGATGTGGCTGACGAAGTTGGGGCTGATTTGATTGTGATGGGCTGTCGTGGGATGGGTTTAACTGATGATGGTGCGTCTGACAGCGTTACCAGTCGGGTGATCAATCTGTCTCCTTGTGCAGTTTTGATTGTGCCTTAGTCAGTTGACAGTTGACAGTTGACAGTTGACAGTTGGCAGTTGACAGTTGGCAGTTGACAGTTGACAGTTGGCAGTTGACTCCGAAAGCAGTTGACAGTTGGGGCGGTGCCCCGCCTTGCTCGCCCTCTTAGTTGACTCCGAAAGCAGTTGACAACTAACAACTGACAACGAACAACGAGAGCATCTCAGTTTTGATTTTGTAGTGCGAGCTTAAGAGCTCGCTTGCTGTTAAAACCAAGCGAGCTCTTAAGCTCGCACTACAACAAAAAAATGCTTTTTGCAAAAATTGAGATGCTCCCCGAACAACTGACAACGAACAACGAACAACTGATAACTGACCACTAACAACTAACAACTAACTAATAACTAATAACTAATGAAAATTCACTGGTATCCCGGTCACATTGCCAAAGCTGAACGGGCATTAAAAGAACAGCTAAAGCGGGTAGATGTGGTGCTCGAAGTCCGAGATGCCCGCATTCCACTAGCGACTTACCACCCCCAAATGCCTACCTGGGTGGGCGGTAAGGCGCGAGTGTTGGTCATCAACCGCATGGACATGATTACGCCTAGAACCCTCGATGCGTGGGAAACCTGGTTTGAATCTCAGGGCGAAACTGCTTATTTTACTAACGCCGAGCACGGTCAAGGAGTACACGATGTTTCCGATGCTGTCCAGGAGGCTGGGGTGCAGCTAAATAAACGCAGATTCGATCGAGGAATGCTACCCCGTCCAGTCCGCGCCGTGGTGATGGGCTTTCCCAATGTCGGCAAATCTGCTTTAATTAATCGCCTTTTAGGGCGCAGAGTAGTAGACAGTGCCCGCAGAGCTGGAGTAACTAAATCGCTCCGATGGATTCGCATTTCTGACGAAATTGAGTTACTAGACGCCCCCGGAGTAATCCCCACCCGGATTAACAATCAAGAAAATGCCATAAAATTAGCTATTTGCGAAGATATTGGCGAAGCAGCTTACGACAATCAGGTAGTAGCAGCAGCTATGGTTGATTTGCTCCTCGGGCTGGAGGCGGCTGATGACACATTGATATCAGTATCTGGTTTCAAATCTCGGTATAAATTAGATATAGGATCTAGCAATGGTGAAGATTATTTGCACGAAGTAGCAAAAGACAGGTATAAAGGAGATGTCGAACGAACGGCGCGGCAGATGTTAAACGATTTTAGAACTGGTGTGTTGGGTCAGCTTACTTTGGAGTTGCCGCCAGCTTTATAAGACTTGTAGGAGATTTGATCTGATGAATTCAAGTCTTATCAAAGCCTTGAAAATTCAACAGCGGTGCTGTCTATGAATGAACTGAATCTGGAACTTCAAATTAATGGAATCATCGAAAAAACCGTGCCTGTCGAAGGCGAGCAATTTATTATCGGTAGGTTGCTAGAATGCGATTTGCAACTGCCTTTTTCTGACATTTCCCGGCACCACACCCGCTTGTTTAAAATAGCTTCAGGGGAGTGGCTAGTTGAGGATATGGGCAGTACCAACGGGACGCTACTAAACAACAGTCCCCTCAACCAACCTCACTTAGTCAATCAGGGCGATGTGATTTATCTGGGACACCGGATTAATTTGATTGTCGTTTTGCCCGATCGCTCTGACCCCCAACTTCCTGAAATCGGCACCATGCCCGAAGGAGTGACTATCCTCGGCAAAGCTAAAGAACTGCAAAAACAGTGGATAGAACCAGACACAAAACTTGAAAAAAATTACGAACAAGCTATCTCGCGTTTAAAATACTTAGTCGATATTGCGAAGTATTTAAACACCGCTGAATCCATCGAAGCAATTTTCGATCAAGTCCAGCAAATCGTGTTCCGCGATATCAAAAATATCGAACGTTTGGCACTATTAATAGACTTTCAAAATAACGGCGAACTCGAAGTAGTTAAGACTGCCGCCAGACCCACTGCCAAAAATAAATATATCCCTGCTGACGGCAGTTGGATCGGCCGGACTATTTGCCGCAAAGTATTAGACGAACAAGTTGCTCTCAAAACTGCCGACGCTCAGTTTGACGAACAGTTTGACGACAATATAAGCATGATCGATAAAGGAATTCGCACGGCGATAGCTGTTCCTCTCTGGGATGAAAATACAGTTTTTGGAGTGCTTTACGGCGACGCTCAACTGACTTCTAGAGAGTGGTATCTGGGCGGAGATGAAGACTTGAGCTTTTTTTCAGCTTTAGGAAATATCGCTGCTTCTAGCGTGCAGCGGTGGCTGCTGACACAAAAACTCCGCACCCAAGAAACTATGCGGCAAAGATTGGAACGCTATCACTCTCCGGCTGTGGTGCAGCATTTAATGAATACGGGGACTTTAATTGACCACCGCCTGCCGCCTGTGGAACGCGAAATCAGCATTTTGTTTGCAGATATTGTGGGCTTTACTGCGATGTCTGAACGCTTGAGGCCCCCTGAAATTGCCCGGTTGCTGAACAATTTCTTTGAGGAAATGCTGCAAGAAGTTTTTGGGGAAGGAGGAACTTTAGATAAGTTTATTGGAGATTGTATTATGGCATTTTTTGGAGCGCCGGAACCTCAACCGGATCATGCCGATCGCGCGGTGGCTGCTGCTTTGGGAATGCTCAACCGTCTTGACGAACTCAATGCAAATAAGAGTTTGGGCGAACCGCTGCAATTGCGGATTTCTATTAACAGCGGCAAGGCAATAATTGGTGATGTCGGCAGTTCTAAAAGAGTTGATTATACTGTGTTGGGTTCGACTATTAATCTGGCTGCTCGGATGGAGGGAATTTGTCAGCCTGGGGAATGCGTGGTGAGCGAAGCTACTTACACGTTGCTGCGATCGCCCCAAAGTTTTGAGCCGATGGGAGATTTCCGCTTTAAAGGAATTGACAGACCGATCGTGGTTTATAGTACCAACAGAAATTTAAGGTAATGGGGCATGGGGCATGGGGCATGGGGCATGGGGCATGGGGCATATTGATTTGGACTAACGGAGGACACTCCAAAAGCCGTTTCCCTACCCCAAAATAATCGTCATGCTTGCAAGAGATGTAACTAACGCCCACTTAATTGTAGGGAAACGGCACTGCCGCGTCCTGACTCTGGGTAATATTAATTCCGGTGTTACCGGATTTGATATGAAGTCATCATAAAACTTTTATAACTGATCGGGAATGGTATTAAATAGGGAGTTTTTGACGCTGAGGATTTGAACTTCATCTCCTATGTGTACTATTTTTCCGGCTGATTGAAGTGGCACTCGCGTGTTAACGAGCAGCCGACTAAAGTGATTGAAATGCCCTTTTTTTTGCAATTCAGGCATGATTTCATTTTGCTTGGCTGTTAGCATAGTTTTCAAGTTTGGATAAGCTTCTTGAGCAGCAGAATTTCGGTTGGATTGCAGACAGGGCTGACCGGGATTAATACCTTCAAATATTACTGGCCCTATTTTAAACCTGACAACTTCATCGGCTGCTCCGAAAAGTCGATCTTCCCAAAAAGCCGGGACATCTCCTATTTCAATATTAGCTCGCAAGCGATGGCGCATTTCGTTAACGCAAACTCTGGGAAACCAAGATGCTACTTCGGCTATTGTTGCGGTACTGATAATGCTTGGCCCGGGTGCTGCGGTATCATCGGGAAAGCCTGCGAGCAAGTTTTCAATTAATTTGACCGGGAAACCGAAGTAGTTGCTCAACCAAGATTCTATTGCGGGGCGTTCTCTATCTACATGAAAAAATATTTCTTGTTCGGTGTCTTGAATTTTCAGACCGGCGATTCTCTTTTTTATGTCAAATGATAGGCGCAGAAAATGGACTCCGCTGTTGCGCTTAGCGTTAACAAATGCTCCGGAAAGATCGCAGATGGCAAAAGAGCGATCGCCTGCTAGAGCTCCGCTGGCAAGAATATTAGCTTGACTGACAGCTATGCCGTCAAGGGACTTGACCGGATAGATATGAATGCTGGCGACGTAAGACATTGTGATTCATTGATAAATAATTGTTGTTTTAGATACACTATAGCATCCTCCGCAGGCAGAATGATGACCGCAGTTAATTCCATGAAATTACAAGGGGCGATTTTTTATTAGTTTATATTTGGCAGCTACTTGTAAAGAAAAAGTAAAGAATTTTTGCTGGGCTGATGGGAAATATTATACTAATAAATATAAAACAATTAACCGAGTTGCAAGCAATGACCGACTCAAAAAAAATAGGCAAGATGTCGAGGCGGAGTGCGATCTGGATGTCAAGTGCAGGGGCGCTGGTGGCAACCATGGCCCCAGGGCTGTTCAAAACTGAACCGGCCTATGCAGAAGGAGTAGTCTCAAACATCACTCCTGAGGCCGCACTCAAGAAATTGATGAACGGGAATCAGCGGTATATTCACCAAAAACGGACATTTCCCGACCAAAGCCGATCGCGAATTACCGAAGTAGCAAAGGGTCAACATCCGTTTGCAACCATCCTTGCTTGTTCTGATTCGCGGGTAACACCCGAAATTATTTTCGACCAAGGATTGGGGGATTTATTTGATATCCGAGTAGCTGGAAATTTTCTCGACGACGGGGTTCTCGGAAATATGGAATATGCCGCATTAGAATTAGGCGTTCCGCTATTAGTAATTCTGGGTCACGAACGCTGCGGTGCTGTGAAAGCGGCTTTGGATGGTAAAGCTGTGCCGGGTCACATTAGCACTTTGGTGGCGGCGATTAAACCAGCCGTTGATGCTACAAAAAATCAATTGGGCGATGCTTGGGATAACGCAGTCAGAGCTAATGTAAAAATGAATGTAAAAAAGTTAAAATCTGCGTCGCCTATTTTGGCTGAAGCAGTGAAAGCGGGAAAGCTTAAAGTTGTTGGGGCGCGCTACGATTTGGACAGCGGCAAAGTAGAGATAATTGCTTGATTTTGTTGGTATTTTTCGCAATTTGTAGGGTTAATGCCAAGAGTGCTTACCCCTCTGGGATCGATGGGAAACTACCGACGATTGCCCCTACAAATGACCTACTTAACGAGAAAGTAGATATGCAGGTTTAGATTAAACCCATTTCTTGCAGTCCGCGGCGCAGGCGTTCTGCTTCAAAGGGGCGGCGCTGTTCGTGAAGGGCGATCGCTCTTTTGAATTCTGCTAAACTTTCGGGCATTTTGCCAATTTTCAGCAGCGCTACTGCCAAGTTTTGATGGGCTTCGGCGTGTTCGGGATCGATTTTAATGGCTTGTCGGTAATAGGCGATCGCATCTACCAAATTTCCGGTTGCCTTCAAAGTCAGTCCTAAATTGTAGTGACCTGGTGCAAAATTGGGATCTATTTTTAAAGCTGCTTTGTAAGCTTTTTCTGCTGCTGGCAAATCTCCTTCATCTTTGAGCAGATTGCCCAAATTATTGTAAGCACCTAATTTGAGCGCCGGGAAAACATCTGTATTAATTGCGAGTTGATAGTGTTCCTTGGCTTTGGCAAATTGCTGTTGCTGGCGGTAAGCAATGCCTAAATGATAGTTAAGTTCGTAAACAATAGATTCATCAATTGTCGCCGCAGTCAATCCCCTAGTTAATAAATTAATGCCCCGCGCGATTTGCCCGCTTTCTACGTACAGCGCGCCTAATTTGCTGCACGCATAAGCATCGTTTGGATAATAAGCTATATAGCGTTCCATTGCTGTTTGAGCTTTTTGGAATTTGCTTTTTGCTGCGATCGCATCTTTGTGATAACCAGAGTGCCAAATCGCCACATCGGGGAGAGAAGCTATTTTCCACTCTGGTTCGCGCTGCAAAATCTCAGCCACGCTGTCGTCTACCATGGCGTGGTAAGGGCGAGAAAAGCGGATGCCGGGGCGATTGCGAAACAAACGCGACACTAGGGAATAGGGTGATTGAGATGCACCGATTTCTTGGCGGATGAGATTGATTAGCAACAGTCGATCGCTCTTAATTGCCTGCTGGATCTGAGGTACAATCTCCGGTACCAGCACCTCATCGGCATCCAACACCAAAATCCAGTCGCCCTGGGCGTGCTTCAGAGACTCGTTGCGCGCCGCTGCGAAGTCGTCGCACCATTCAAAGTCATAAACCCTCGCCCCGGATTCTCGGGCTATTTCACGAGTGCGATCGCGCGAACCGGTATCTACCACCACAATTTCGTCAACAACACCCTTCACGCTGTCCAAAGTCCGCGACAGTGTTGCTTCTTCATTCTTGACGATCGTGCACAGTGTCAGATTCATCGGGGGCCAACTTTCCTAATTTGACAAAAATATTGTAATTTTTTTACCAGTAAAACACAAAAAGTCCCAGAAAAATTTTTCCTATTGCCCTTCGGCTTTGAGCATAGGTACCTTTCTTCCTTAGAAAAATTTGGTTGTACCAACCGCACCCAACGGTTGGGACGTTCTGAAATTGCACTTTATATGAGTAGTCGATTGCTTCTGTCCTAAATAAATAAAGCCTTCTATCCTAGATAATTAAAGGCTTCGTTCTTAGTTGTGCGCTCTACGTTATGCATTCTTAGTTGTGCGTTCTTCAATAACTCTTTTGACATATTAAAAAGCCTTAAATTAGGACGATTCATGAGAAATTCTACCTCTATCGGTTCATCCCTACGGTAGAGGAAAGGACGGGATATCAGTTGTTATTCTTAGAACATAAGACAAGGCAGACGAAAGTTAAACACTCAGGAGAAAAAGAAATGGGAATTATTGCTTGGATCGTTTTAGGACTGATTGCTGGTGCGATCGCCAAAGCCATTTATCCGGGAACTCAAGGTGGCGGTTTTGTCGCAACAACAGTTTTAGGAATTATCGGCGCGCTGGTGGGAGGTTATTTAGGCCAAGTCTTTGTGGGGACTAGCGCGGGAGCATCCTTCGGAGCATTAACTGTACCCAGCATAGCTTTTGCAGTCATCGGCGCGATCGTGGTACTTTTCATCTGGGGATTGTTGACTCAGCGTGCTGCATAATAAATATTTCCAATTCCCAGTCGATCGTATAGGGTATTCATAAACCCGGTTTCTTGAGGAAACCGGGTTTTTCAATATCGGAGTCGGCGGTTGAAACTCGGCGGTTGAAACTCGGCGGTTGAAACCGCTACTACACAGACAAAACCCGCCGACGCGGGTTGAAGAGTAAAGACAACTCGGCGGTTGAAACCGCTACTACACAGACAAAACCCGCCGACGCGGGTTGAAGAGTAAAGACAAACTCGGCGGTTGAAACTCGGCGGTTGAAACCGCTTCTACACAGACAAAACCCGCCGACGCGGGTTAAAGAGTAAAGTTAATTAATCCGCAAGTCGAAAGGTAAGCGAACGTAAATCCCTTGCGGGTCATTCATCGACTTGATAACAGCCAATTCATCCTGCATTTTCTTAACTTCTGCACTCAGCGGATCGAGTTTGGTGGCTGGTTTCAAAACGCGAACGCCGGATATTCTTTCCAAAATTTGCTCTTCCAAACTGCGGCGTTTTGGATATTCTTCTAACTGCCAATCGTCGCCTAGCTTAGCTTGCTTAGCTGCTTCTCTAACGGCATCTTCTAGGCCGCCAATTTCATCGACTAAGCCCAACTGTTTCGCAGCCGTACCAGACCAAACTCTGCCTTGAGCAATTTCTTGCACCTTGTTTTTTGGCAGTTTGCGGGAGTCGGCGACTTTGGTGATAAATAGATCGTAAATGCGATCGACTATTCTCTGAATATTCGCCAATTCTTGAGGATTTTTGGGGCGGGAAACCGTGTTAGTATCCGCAAAACGGGCGGTTTTTACCACGTCCCAAGTTATGCCGTTGTTAGCAGCCAACTTTTCGGCATTGAATAGCATCCCAAAAACGCCGATGGAACCAGTAATCGTACTGGCTTCGGCAAAGATTTTGCTAGAACCCATCGAAATCCAATAGCCGCCGGAAGCTGCTAAATTGCCCATCGATACGATAACTGGCTTTTTTTTGCCTGTCAGCGCGACTTCGCGCCCGATGACTTCCGCAGCCGTCGCGCTGCCTCCAGGGCTGTTGACGCGCAGAACTACTGCTTTTATGTCGTCATCTTCTCGGATTTTACGCATTTCTTCAGCGATGCGATCGCCCCCTACTTGAGTCGGGCCGCCTTCGCCGTCTACAATCTCACCTTCAGCGTAAAGGACAGCAATTTGGTTTTTCTTGTGAGCGCGAGTAGAGTTTTTACTCTCAGCAACTCTTGCGTAGTTTTTCAAACTTATTTGCTTGAAAGATTTATCTTCTGCATCGGTTCCTGTTAGTTTTTTCAGTTCTGTTGCAATTTCATCAAAGTAGACAACTTTATCAACTAACTTGCCTTTGAGAGCTTCGTTAGCCATCAAAGTTCCGCCATTATCTGCAACTGCTTGCAGTTGGGGAACGCTCAATTTGCGGCTCGGCCCGACAGTTTTTAAGTATTCGCCCCAAATATCTCCCAGCAATTTTTGAGTTTGCTGGCGATTTTCCGGGCTCATTTTTTTGAGCAAAAACGGTTCGACGGCTGACTTATATTTACCGACGCGAGTGACTTGAACTCCCACGCCGTATTTTTCCAAAGCACCAGTCCAAAACATGGCTTGACTGCTAAAACCGTTGAGTTCTAGAGAGCCGTAAGGATTGATAGCAATTGTATTTGCAACGGAACCGAGGTAATAATCTCGCTCATTCCAGTCCATTTCGTAAGCAAAAATGGGTTTTTTGGCATCTCGGAAACGCTGTAATGCCGATCGAACTTCTTTGAGATTAGCAAACCCGCTGCTGCTGGAATCCGAACTGCCTTCGAGATACATCCCCACGATTTTCGGGTCTTTTTTCGCAGATTCGATCGCATCTAAAACAGTCCGCAGCGTCACAGCATCGCCGGATTCATCCGAAAGTGCTTCTTGAATCGCCGCGCTCGTGCTGCGGCTCGGTTTGCTATCGGTGATATTTAGAGAAAGGTCTAATACCAATACAGACTTATCTTTAACTTGCGGGCCTGAATCTTTAGACGACGATGCCGCCAGAGCAATTAGCAGTACCAGTCCTCCCAATCCGATGCCGCCCAGCAGCAACAATCCCAGGAAGGTTCCCAGCAAACTTGCACAAGTATATTTTAGGAAATCTTTCATTTAGATAATTAGTCAGTTGACAGTTGACAGTTGACAGTTGACAGTTGATAGTTGATAGTTGACAGTTGATGGTTAACAGTTACAGTTGGTAATTGGTAATTAGCAGTTGGTAATTAGCAGTTGTTATTTGTTATTTTTGAATCTCTCCCAATAATCAGTAACTACTGACTACTGACTACTGCCAACTGCCAACGGGAGCATCTCATTTTTGAAAAAAGCATTTTTTATATATAGTGCGAGCGTCCCCGCTCGCGAGTATTATACCGCTCGCGAGCGGAGACGCTCTATAAATGCAAAACTGAGATGCTCCCACTGCCAACTGCCAACTGCCAACTGCCAACTGCCAACTGCCAACTGTCTACTGCCAACTGCCAACTGACATACTTTTATCTTAACCTTTCCAAAACCCCAGAATGTTTTAACTCATCTAAGTTAGCGCAGCCCGTACAAAACATCACAGTAGCGATTTCTGCAATTAAAACCTCAGCTAGAACACCTGCTGCTGATTCCGATGCTGCGGCTGCTTCCAGAAACGGCCGCGCCAGCCCCGCCACATCCGCGCCGAGGGCGATCGCCTTGGCTGCATCCAAGCCGTTTTGCAAGCCCCCAGAGGCAATCAGGGGAACATCTGGCGCTACGGCGCGGGTGCTGACAACGCACTCGGCTGTCGGGATTCCCCAGTCGGCAAAGGTGGCGCCCAACCTCCGCTGCTTGCCGTCTTTGGCTCGCTCTCCTTCTATTTTGGCCCAAGAAGTGCCTCCGGCTCCGGCAATGTCGATCGCGCTTACCCCAGCCGATCGCAATTTCTGTGCCATTTTTCCAGAAATACCGTTGCCTACTTCTTTCGCAATCACCGGTACTGGTAATTTATCGCACAATTTAGCAATTTTTTCGAGCAGTCCTTTAAAATTAGTATCGCCTTCAGTTTGAACGCACTCTTGCAGCGGATTGAGGTGTAAAATTAGGGCATCTGCTTCCAGAATATCGATAATTTTTTGACACTCTTCCAAACCGTAATTGTAGTTTAATTGAACCGCTCCGATATTAGCAAATAGCAGAATATCGGGAGCGCGGCGGCGCACTGCAAATGTAGGAGCAAGTTGAGGGTTTTCTACGATGATGCGCTGGGAACCGACTCCCATCGCCAGTTTGTATTCCTGAGCGACATCGGCGAGGCGATAATTAATGGTCTGGGCTAGTTCTGTGCCACCTGTCATTGAGGAAATTAGCAGCGGAGCGCCTAGTTTTTTGCCGAGAAATGTGGATGTGAGATCGATTTGGGTGCGATCGATTTCTGGCAAACAGCAGTGAGTAAAACGGTAGTGTTCCAGTCCGCTGGTAGTTTCGCGAAATTGTACGTCTTCTTCGAGACAGATCCTGAGGTGGTCTGCTTTGCGGGTTTCGGTTTGCGAGGGCGAGGTTAATGGCAAGTTCACAGTGGCTGTTGGGGGAAAGAGTTATTAGTTGGATCATACAGGAATCTTATTTTACTATTTTATTGTTATCCTGGAACGGTCATCGGCATTCCATTATCCGAAGGTTTCAATTTCAGTAAAAAAGGCACTGCTTTTTGCACCCATGCTTTGACAGGCGTATAACTTGCCGCGTGTTCTCCGAAAGAAATTTCCAGCATATCGGTGTGAATTATGCCCGGATTCAAAGGAATCGCTGCCATGCCTCGCGGGAGTTCTTGGGCGAGCGATCGCGTCAATCCTTCGATCGCCCACTTAGAAGCGCAATAGGGCGCGACTTCCGGCGAAGTTGACCTTCCCCAACCCGAACTAAAGTTGACAATTATGCCACTTTTTCGAGCAATCATTGCCGGGACAAAGTGGCGAATCACATTAGCTGTACCTTTAATATTAACATCAATTACCTCAGAAAACTCTTCATTACTGATATTCCACAGAGGCGCGGAATAATTAGTTATAGCTGCATTGTTAATCAGCAAATCTGGCAGTTGCTGCTTTGCCAAAATTTCTGTAGCCCAAGCTTTGACTTGCTCGTCGCTAGCGACATCCAAACAAGTAAAATGATGGGGCGCGCGATATTTTTGTTTTAGTTTTTCCACTGCTTCCGAAGAGCGGGCGCATCCTAAAACTGTGTGTCCCAATTCAATAAACTTTTCGGTCATGGCGAGACCGAGACCGCGACTGACTCCGGTAATTACAATTAATTTTGTCATAGAATTGGTGCTATTTTTAGATTAAGTAATAGAATACATATTGACGGAGCATTTAACAAATCATCCCAGGGGGAAAGCATGAAAGTAAAAGCAGCAGTTGCTCGCAGTGCCGGCCAACCTTTGACCATTGAAACGGTCGATCTAGATGGGCCGCGAGATGGTGAGGTGCTGGTAGAAATTAAAGCGACGGGTGTTTGTCACACCGATGCTTATACTCTTTCCGGCGCCGATCCCGAGGGTTTGTTTCCGGCAATTCTCGGCCACGAGGGAGCCGGGATTGTTGCGGAAGTTGGGGCGGGAGTGACAAGTGTCAAAAAGGGCGATCGGGTAATTCCACTTTACACTCCCGAATGTCGCAACTGCGCGTATTGTTTGAGCGGCAAAACGAATCTCTGTCAAGCAATTCGCCTCACTCAAGGGCAAGGCGTAATGCCCGATGGCACGAGCAGATTTTCAATTAATGGCGAGAAAATTTTCCATTACATGGGAACTTCTACCTTTGCTAATTATACAGTATTGCCAGAAATTGCGGTAGCGAAAATTCGCGATGACGCTCCCTTTGACAAAGTTTGTTTGATTGGCTGCGGCGTTACAACTGGCATCGGCGCTGTCATCAATACTGCCAAAGTAGAACCAGGTTCTAATGTCATAGTTTTTGGTTTAGGCGGCGTGGGTTTGAATGTAATCCAAGCAGCGCGCCTGGTGGGAGCCAACATGATTGTCGGCGTAGATATGAATCCCGACAAACGAGCAATGGCGAAAAAATTCGGCATGACTCACTTTGTAAATCCCCGCGAAGTTGAGGGCGATTTAGTGCCTTATTTGGTAGATTTAACCAAAGGCGGAGCTGATTACACTTTTGAATGTATCGGCAACGTTAATGTGATGCGCCAAGCTTTGGAATGCTGTCACAAAGGTTGGGGTGTGAGCGTGATTGTCGGAGTAGCGGGAGCCGGGCAAGAAATTAGCACCCGCCCGTTTCAATTAGTAACTGGTAGGGTGTGGAAAGGCACGGCTTTTGGTGGCGCGAAGGGCAGAACCGATGTTCCGAAAATTGTTGATTGGTACATGGATGGTAAAATTGATATTGATAGTTTGATTACCCAGATTATGCCGATCGAGCAAATTAATGACGCCTTTGATTTGATGCACCAAGGAAAAGTAATACGCACAGTTTTAACATTTTGAACAAAAATATTTCTCTCTTCTCTCTTCCTCTGCGCCCTCTGCGCTCTCTGCGGTAAAAAAAATCTAATTCACAAATGAAATAAAATTAACATGATCTCAAAATCCCTAAAACTGGAAAAACAATATAAAAGTTTGGGTGGCAAACTCGGCTTTTACAGCCATCAATCATCCGCCTGCAACAGCGAGATGAAATTCACTGTCTACCAGCCACCACAAGCCGAATCACAACCCGTACCAATCCTCTATTACTTGTCAGGATTAACCTGCACGGAAGAGAATTTTATGGCAAAAGCGGGGGCGCAACAATGGGCAGCCAAATATGGGTTAATGCTGGTGGCGCCCGACACTAGCCCGCGCAATACTGGCATTCCAGGGGAAGCGGACAATTGGGATTTGGGAAGCGGCGCGGGTTTTTATGTGGATGCGACAGCCGCACCTTGGAATTCTCACTATCGAATGTACAGTTATGTGGTTGATGAGTTGCCGAATTTAATCGCGTCAAACTTTCCGGTGATACGTGAAAAACAGGGAATTTTCGGGCATTCGATGGGCGGACACGGGGCTTTAATTTGCGCGTTAAAAAATGGCGATCGCTATCTTTCTGTTTCGGCTTTTGCGCCTATTTGCGCCCCTGTCCGCAGCCCTTGGGGACAAAAAATATTTGGACACTACCTCGGTGGCGATCGGGAGAATTGGAAGGCTTGGGATGCTAGCGAATTAGTTTTGGAACAGCAATACAAGCGCCCGATTTTGATTGACTGCGGTACGGATGATTCGTATCTAGCTGACGGGCAATTGTTGCCGGATATCTTTGCTGCTGCTTGTGCAAAAGTGGGACAGCCGCTGACTTTAAGGATGCAGGAAGGTTACGATCACAGCTATTATTTTGTGGCGAGTTTTATGGAGGATCACATTCGCCATCATGCGGCTGCCTTGTGCGAGTAAAAAAGTGACTCGGCGGTTGAAACCGCGACTACACACACGAAGTCTGCCTCCGCAGACTAAGAGATCGAGGGGGTATTTAACCGGATTTGGTATTTAACCAAATCCGGTTAATTTACTTCATGGATCCTTGAGTATCGCGTTAATTCAGACTAATCGCAAATACCCACTCTTTGTACTTGCTATCGCGATTTTCGATAATCCCCGTCAGTTTGTCCAAAATCTTTTCGGTGATGGGTCTGTTTTTAGGCAATTGATAGTTTTCTACTCGGTTAATTGGCGTAATTTTGGCGGCGGTTCCGCACAGAAAAATCTCGTCTGCAATCAACAGTTCTGATTTGTCAACTGGTCTTTCTGTGACTTCAATCCCCAAGTCTCTGGCGATGGTGATTACGCTATCTCTGGTGATTCCTTCGAGAATATCTTGATCGAAACCGGGAGTAACTAATTTGCCATTTCGGGCGACAAATATGTTCATTCCTGAAGCTTCGCTGACTTTTCCCTGAGTATTCATCATGATAGCTTCGTCGAAGCCGGATTCTACTGCTTCGGTTTTGGCTAAGGCTGAGGTGATGTAGGCGCCGCTAATTTTACCTCTTAGTGGCAAACTGCGGTCTTCTTGGCGGTACCAAGAGCTAATTCTACAGTTGACTCCTTCTTTTGGCAAGTAGTCGGAAAGTTCTAATCCGTAAACAAAGAAGTCTGTGTCTACGTTGTGCAGTCTGGGGGCTATTCCTAAACTTGATGTGTAGATAAATGGACGGATGTAAAATGATTTTGTTGGCTGATTTTTTTTAACAAAATCAGTGATTACTTGTTGGATTTTGTCGGCGGGAATATCGCAGTGGAGGAAGCTGGCACTTTGACTTAATCTTTGACAGTGGCGGTCTAATCTAAATAGTAAGATGCGATCGCCATTTTGGGGGTCGGGAATTCCTCGCAACCCGCCTAAAACTCCGGTTCCGTAGTGCAGGGCGTGGGTGGCGATGGAGATTTTGGCGTCGGTAAATGGGAGAAATTGGTTTTGAAAGTAGGCGATGGGGAGAAAACTATCCATGATTCAAGCTGGCGATGAGTTGGGCAGTCCGCGAGGAATGGTGATTTTGGTTATATTACCATAAGTTATGCGATTTTAAATTTGGGATTTGGGATTTGGGATTTGGGATTGACTGATGAACTATGAGTTTTGAGATGGTCTGCTGTTGGATTGTTTTTTTTGAACTGGGATGATTGTTGTGTTGCGATCGTGATTTATAAAATAATATAAATTGCGGTCGGTTTGGTTGATAATTGTTTTGAGAAAGAGTGCGCTCGACTGCGAGCAAAAATCAAGGAAGGAGTAACTGTGGCACGTAAATGTTTCATCATTGAAATGGGGATGGGTATCGACCAGCACGGGCAGGAACCGACTGTCGCGGCGGCTAGGGCTGTACGAAATGCGATCGCCAATAATGCTCTGCTAGGCGTCTGGGAAGTGGCGGGTTTGACTGACCCCAATCAGATGATTGTTGAGGTAAAGGTGGCTGTTCCTTACCCGGAACAAGTGCGGCCGGATGATGTGTTGGCGGTGCTGCCTTTTGGTAGCAAAACTCTGATTGTGGAGCAAGGGGGCATGATTGTGCCAGGAAGGGCGATCGCCTCTCTGAATGATAAAAATGATGAAATGTTAATCGCTGTGGCGGCTGTGACTGTTTTTGTGGACAATCAGCAGTAACTAATAGTGTGTTGTTTGAATAAATCGGCGGGCGCGCAAGTGCGATCGCCCGTCGGTGAGAAAATTATTAATTTAGCCTAAGTTTCGCAGCAGCAAGAAAAGAGTCCGATCGCGTGAAAGTGCGATCGGACTCTAGCTAATTATTGCGGCTGAAGCGGGCTAGAAGCCCATCCCACAAAAATCTTTTTTCTTGTGGGATGGGCTTCTAGCCCGTCCCAAAATTTGGTTAAAAGGATTTTTGCAAGAGGTCTATTCTAGTTGCTGGGGCTATTGCGAGTGTTGCTAGGGCCGCCGGCATCGTTATTGTTGCTGGGGACAGTAGAGTCGAAAGGACGGCCGCCCGGATTGGTATTGTTGTTCGGATCGCTCACAGGAGCTTCCGAAGAACGATCGGGATTGTTATTGTTGCTGGGGCTATTTGTAGAGTCCGAAGGACTGCCCCCCAAATCGTTAGTGTAGTTCGGATTAGTCGAGTCAAAAGGACGGCCGCCGGGATTGGTATTGTTGTTGGCGTCGATCGCAATCAAGCCCGCAGAATTAGAATTGTTCGAGTCGTTAGTCTGGCGGTTCAATTCTGCGAATCCGGGCACGGCGAGCAAGGAACTAACGCCGGCAATTCCGGCAACAGTAACCAATTTTACGAACAAATTTTGGCGATTTGGTGAAGTCATGAATTTCTAAGCCTCTATGTTTTCAAGTTTTCAATAGTACGCGCGTGCGAATCTATCCCGAGCGTGAATCGCCCGAAACTACCGACGAACCGACGCTGCATCGTCTTTTTTGCGAAACAAGTTGAGCAAACCTAACGCGCCCAAGGCACCCAGCCAGCCCAGATTGTTGGGGCGATCGCGCCGATCGCTCAAAACTCCAGAATTAGTCTCAGTCGGCGCCGAAGTTGTACCGCTGGTACCGGTTGTACCTGTCGTACCGCTAGTACCCGTGCCTGCACCGCCTCCCGACTGGGCAGAAGCAGGCACTGCTAAGGAAACCGTTGCTAAACCTAAAGTACAAGCCCCTGCTAAAACAACTTTCAACAATTTAGAAGATTTCATGGTTATGCTTGCTTTTGCCTTGTAGAGTCCTGCGATCGCTTTTGATTGCAAAACCTTATGGTCAAATTGACAACGGAACGTACAACTCTTTTCATATTCGCTACGGGATAATGAAGGTAAGAGAGCAAATTTAGTCCCGTTTCCTTGATTGTTTTTCCAATTGAAACTTACCCCACAGACTCAATAGTTTCTAAGCTATTACCTTTGGTCTACGGCGCGCTGGAAACAGTCGCTACCATCGGCCACATTCTAACTACAGGAGCGGTTTCCAGCGAAAACTCCAAACAACTGATTCTGTCCTTGATCGAAGTTGTAGATTTGTTTCTGTTAGCCACAGTATTTTACATTACTGCCCTCGGACTTTACGAGCTGTTCATTGACGAGCGCATAAAAGTACCCCACTGGCTGGAAATTCACAGCATCGAGGATCTCAAAACCAAGCTCACCAGCGTGATCGTCGTTGTATTGAGCGTATTGTTTCTCGCTGAGGTAGTTAGGTGGAAGGGCGATCCGAACATCCTTCCCTTGGGAGGGAGTATCGGTTTAGTAATCGCTTCGCTGACGTATTTTCTAAGTTCGCAGGTGAAAAAGCCGAAGTCAGATTTATAGCTGTGCGATCGGCAAAATTACCCAAATTCCGTGCCACCAGCAACGGCAAGCAAGTTCCTTTTTCTGAAACTAATAAATTTAAGATTACATCGGTCTTCGGACTGAGATAAATGCTGTCTTAAATTTGCTTTTAGAGAGAGGAAGGTAGTTGTTTATTCTATATAAAATAGCATTTATGTTAAAAAAAAGGAGACCATTATGCCAGAACAACAATTTGACACATTACCTTCAGAAGCACAACAACTCCCCCAAGGGGCGCAGAATATTTTTCAAGCTGCTTTTAAGAGCGCTAGCGAAGATGGAATGAGCCAAGATGCTGCTACTCGCGTTGCTTGGAACAGCGTAAAATCAGAGTATGTTCAAGGTGACGGCGGGTGGCATCACAAGGGCGACGATACTAACCAAACCCGCAAATCTGTACAGTCTGGTGGCAATTAGTCATTAGTCATCAGTCATGACTCAGAAGTGCGAGCGTCCCCGCTCGCGAACGTTATCAGTTCTATCGTGTCCGCTAAAATAACCTCGATCGGGTTTGAGCGTTGGGACTTGAGTCATCTCTCGTCTGATGAGGAATGAATTCCCAACGATCGAACCAATATGATTGAGGTTCGATCGTTTGGAATTAAGTCCGCATTTTCCGAGGAATTAAGTCCGCATTTTCCGAGTAATGAATTCCTCACTACCAACCAAGCAGTGTATTGATAAGTTAATAAGCATTGACGATCGCAGCAGATAAAACAGCAAGAGAGAGATTTAAAAAGTTTATAAATAGCTCTTGCGACAGATGGCTTCACAATTATTTATTAGATAACTTTAAAAAAGTAAACTTTGTTACAGAATTTATGCTCACTTCATCCCATCCTCTAAAACAGGTATTTCATTGCCCTGAAGAATCTGATTTTTACTCGCACTGCTTGGAAAGTTTAGTGTTAGATACCGCTGACAATTCTCGACTTATAGTAGAATTTGGTTCCGGAGAGGGAAGTCCAGTTATTAAGTCTTTGGTCAGAACTAATTTTGACGGAAAAATACAAGGATTTGAGTTAAATAAGGTTGCGTCGAAAATTGCTGAGTCTCAAATTAAGCAATATCAACTGAGCGAACAATACACTGTCCAAAATTGCTCTTTTTTTGATTCGCCTTTATATCAGTCGGCGAATTGTATAATTTCAAATCCGCCTTACTTGCCGGCGGCGGATGACAAGCTCTATCAGCCGCTGTTGCACGGCGGGACTGATGGTTCTACAATTGCTAAAAAACTTTTATCTTTGGGCTGCGACAAAGTTTTGCTGATGGTTTCGAGCTATTCTAATCCTGTGGGTTTGATCGATGATGCCTTGGATCGAGGCTACTCGGTGGCGAATTTTGAGATTGCACCTCTAACTTTTGGCTATTACAGTTCGGAACCGAAGGTGAAAAGCGCGATCGCCAATCTGCAAAAACAGGGCATGGCTTTTTATTCGGAAAATATCTATCTGCTGGCGGGAGTTTTGTTTCAGAAGCAGCAAAAGTCGCCCAGAGATTTGTCGATCGAGCTAATTCAGTTAATGACAGCCTTGTAAAATACAGCACGGATCGATCGTTCGTTGTTTTATCGGTGGGGGCGGGTTGATTAGATTGTGGGTTGAGTGGCAATTATTGTCTGTGAACCCGCCCCCACCCAACGGCAAATCCCCATCTACGTGTCAATTGTGTTCTGCTGCTTGGATCGATCGCACTACAGCCAACGCAGCCCGATCGCCGATCGACTTCTCTTGATCGTAGCCCAACACCAATTCCCACCCATCCTGCGGGTATTTGTCAACCAGCGGGATCGCCACCTCATCAAGCATCCAGCGCCCGTGACGCTCATCTTCTCGGATGTGGAGTTCCCAATAACCCATCGCAGCCTGGGACAACCCCAGGCGCTGCGCGGCGCCTAGATAATTGCGGTAAGCGACGGGCCCAGCCACCTCAAAATAAGTGAGTCCGCCGTTGTAGCGCAGAAAGTGGCGCTTGCGTTCGGTAAGCAGGAAGTTGTGGTTGATGCTGGAGAGCACTTCCCAAGGTACTAAATCGAAATACGCCTCCGGTTCTGTGCTCATCCCGAATTCTGCCATCATTTGGGCAAAATAGGTCGAGTGCTTGCGGGGTAAGCGACCGCCGCCGTATTCTTCGATCAGCACCCGCGTCAGGGTTGACTGAATTTCGTTGCCTGCCCCGCCGAGGATGCGGGAAAGACGGCTGGCTTCCACTAAACCGTCGAAGGAGGCGATCGCCAGCAGGTGTCTGTATCCCGCTGCTGTCATCTCTTCTCGCAGGTAGCGATCGATCTCAGACAGCGGAGGATCGACATCGACGGCTGCACGATCGCGCAGGGCTTGCTTGACATTCTCGATGTTTTGCACGGCTGCAACGTCGATTTGGGCGATTTCCCACTGCTGCCAAGGTTCTTCGATGCGATCGCGCACTCCTCGCAAATAGTGCGATCGTTCGTTGTTGTAGCGGCGCAAATCGTCGTACCAAAACAAGTTGAGGCGGTTGATGCGGTACAGTACGCGCTGCAAGAAACGGTGCGCGGCCTCATCGCCCTCCGGTTGCTGATATGCCGATCGCAGCGCCACGGCGATCGCGCTTTCAAAATCGCTAACAAGTAACGGTTTTGCAGCCACCGTCTTGTCTAAATCATCCACTAGCAGCAAATTGACAAATTGGCGATCGGCTGCTTCGTAATTTGGAAGTGCGGGTTGCTTTTTAGGAAGACTCGGCGAGTCAATTTTGGGGAGTAAATCTGCGGTATTTTGCATGGAATCAAGTTATGTTAACTCAGATTATTGTGCAGCCTGCCAAAACAGCCAACCGTTGCAGATTGCTGAATATTTTGGCTGCTTATTTTCAAGATACCGAATCATTCAGCCGGACACACCTTTCTATTGATAGATATTTGTGAGTTTCCCTTCTTCTCTCCTCTTCTTTCCTCTTCTTTCGTGTCCTTCGCGCCTTCGCGGTTCGTCAAAAACAAATCCCACCAAAGTTATAATTTTTTATAACCCCTGTTAATATAGCTATGTTTCGATCGACTATAATCTAAGAACTAATTAGAGGAACGGTAAGTTATGGCTGTGCAGTTGCTCAAAAGACTTTTCACAGTAGAAGAATACCATCTGATGGGTAAAGCTGGGATTCTTTCGGAGGGCGATCGCCTAGAATTGATAGAAGGAGAACTTGTTGAAATGGCCGCTATTGGAACTCGTCATGCTTCCTCTGTGAGGCGCTTAGCCAGACTGTGCAGCCAAATTCCCGAAAATTTGGCTACTTTTGACGTGCAGAACCCCGTTCAGTTGAGCGATCGCACTGAGCCGCAACCTGATATAGTATTGCTGCAACCTCGCGCCGATTACTATTCAACCGCCCACCCCCTCCCATCGGAAGTTTTACTATTAATAGAAGTAGCTGACACTTCCATAGACTATGACAGAGATGTGAAACTTCCTATTTATGCCCGATCGCAAATTCAGGAAGTCTGGATAGTCAATTTACAGGAAAACTGCTTGGAAGTTTACCGCCAGCCGACTGTTAACGGTTACAGTTTAATGCTGAGGTTTTGGCGGGGCGATCGAGTGTCGCCGCTGGCTTTTCCCGAATTTGTAGTTAGTGTGGATTTGGCGATCGGCTAAATCAGGATTATACCATTTTAGATTTGAGATTTGAGATTTGGGAATGACTTAGTGGATATGGGTTTTAAGTTTGCTTGCAGTTGCATTATTTTTTGAATTCAGGATTATTTGCATTCTAGGCGAGCGCGAAAATACTCCTCATACAAATTGCAGATCGCACTGCAATAATTGCCGCTCGCCAATTCCAGCAACCGCCACCTCTGCGACGGGATTGAAAGTCGATCGGGCGATTTGAGATTGTAGATTGTAGATTTACTCCGAGGAACCGGGTTTCTGCCTAAGTCTTGATATGCTTAAATTTGGTAGCAGGTAATAAATAATAGGTCAGGGCGATCGGTGTATTCAACTTTAGAGCAAAAGTACCAGCGCCTGCAAAAACAGTTAACGGGCGGCATCATCGCCCTTGGCGGCATTTTCTGCACGGGTACTCTTTGGTATTGGCTGGTGGAAAAATGGCCTTTGCTCGATGCCGCTTACATGACTGTATTTACTTTAGCAACTGTCGGCTACGGTGAAATTCACCCCCTCGGAAGACGCGGGCGAATGTTTACCATGTGCCTGATTTTGATGGGCGTGATGGTGATTGGTTATATCGTCAACCGCTTTACAGAAGCGCTGATTCAAGGATATTTTCAAGAAGGAGCAAGAATTAGGCAGCAGCGGCGTTTGGTGGATTCTTTGATCGAACATTACATTCTTTGCGGTTTCGGGCGCACGGGGCGACAGATTGCCTTGGAATTTGAGGCAGAAAATATTCCTTTTGTGGTGGTAGATTCGGCGCTACAGTCGGTGCAGGCTGCTTTGGCGTTGGGGTACACGGCGGTGCAGGGAGACGCGACACTCGATGAAATTTTGTTGAATGTGGGGATCGATCGCGCAATTTGCATAGTAGCAGCTTTGCCGTCGGATGCTGAGAATTTGTACACTGTGCTGTCGGCGAAAACTCTGAATCCGAAGGTACGGGCGATCGCCCGCGCCACCACAGAAGAAGCCGTAAAGAAGTTGCAGCGGGGCGGCGCCGATGCCGTTGTATCCCCCTACATTACGGGCGGCAAACGGATGGCAGCGGCTGCTTTGCGCCCTCAGGTGATGGATTTTTTAGACGGCGTATTGACGGGTACGGATAGTTCTTTTTATATGGAAGAATTTCTGGTAGATCCGAATAGTTGTGTCTACGTCGGAGAAACTTTGAGAAATGCCAAATTGCGATCGCAATCCGGGGCATTAGTGTTAGCAATTCGACGGGCTGGCGGCACTTTGATTGTCGGGCCAACTGGAGAAACTGCGATCGAAGGAGGAGATATGCTAATTTGTTTGGGCACCGCCGAACAATTGCGCGCCCTCAATCAAATCCTCAGCCCCCTAAGTTTTCGCATCCCCCGCCCTCCGAACTAAATTGAAGGACTAAAGTCCTCACTACAAACGGGTTTGTCGTCAAAAATGCCAGTCCTCTTTTGGGGCGGTTTCGGCGGGCGAAGGAGTTAACGCCGACGATCGTTGGGGAAGTTGGCGGGGTTGGGAGGTGCGATGATCGCACGTTGTTGGGAGAAGTTTCGGTTGGGTGTGGAGATCAAGTTGAAGTCGATCCGGTTATATGGCAATACAGTTAACTTAAGAACAATCTGATTTGGGGAAAATGCCTGTATTGCCTATAAAATCGCGAGGTAAAATTCGTCAAAAAGCGTTAAGTCAACCGTATTCGGTTATATGGGGCGTGTTATGCCGAGTCCCCTTGTCGCAAGATTGAGTGGCAGTTTCAGCAAACGCAGGGATGACAAAAACATGGTTAAGGTTGTTGTCTGAGTGTCCTAATTGTGAGGCTAAGTTTAAATTTCCCGGGTTGTGGGTTGATGGTTTGTGTCAAAAGTATTTTATGGGGTTTGGGGAGATGCAGACAAAGCAAAAGAGAGTTTAAATATCTTACCCTTACTTAATTTTTCTTTTAACCTCTTTTTTCACTTTCATGCTGTAAGCAGGGCGAACGCATCTAAACTTTATATTAACAGAATATGGTATATTGGACAAGAATTATTGAGTAACTACAAAACATTTAATTAGGGTTCACCTGTATGAAACTCAAACCTAAAATTACCATCGCCGACCATTTTTTTGATCTAGAAGACCCAAGAGTCGAGCGGACGAGACATCATCAATTAATTGATATTATCACTCTCTCAATTTGTGCCGTGATTTGCGGCGCTGATACATGGGTCGATATCGAAAGTTATGGGCGAGCCAAATATGAATGGTTAAAAAAATTTTTAGAATTGCCGAATGGCATACCTTCGCATGACACAATTGCGCGAGTATTTTCTCGCCTGAATCCGGAACAATTTCAGAAATGTTTTTTGAGTTGGATTCAATCTATTAGCTGCTTAAAGGAGAGG